>CAKZPJ010000103.1 GCA_937138955.1 uncultured Flammeovirgaceae bacterium
GCCTGTCTGCCAGTTGTTAAACTCGCCGGCTAGCGTAACCCCGTGAATGGTGATCTCCGATAGCGGTACCACATTCCCATCGTCCTCCTGAATGGCGTACTGATGCTCCGCCGTCTTAAACTCAAACACCACCTGTTCGCCCCGCAGAGAGTACCCCACCACCGGCTGATCTTGCGCGGCACTAAACAATGGGAGTAGGAAGAATAAAGTAAAGCTATACTTAGTCATGTTGCTTGAATTTATAGGGTTATATCAAAATATTGGCAGGGTAGATTTTTATCCGCCAATCTTTGCTAAACACCAATCAAGGTAGCCTAAGCTATACTATACTTCAATGATATAAGTCATCCCACTTTTTAACTTCAACTGAAAGGATTTTCAAGGTATTCGGTACTAAGCATGATCTAAATCATTGAATACAATTGGGCTATTCTACAACTTAGAGCACTAAACATTACAATCATGAAAACCATAAAGAAGATTCTGGCCGCGACCGACTTCTCTGACCGGGCTACCCGTGCTTTGAAGTACGCTGTTTCGTTAGCCCAGGAAACTGAGGCAAAATTGTATATCCTGCACGCCTACCGGGTACCTAGTGCCACTACCGGAACGCCTTATCCGATGACGGGCTTGTATGTTGATACCGTAGCCATTCAGGAGCAGGTTGTAAAGGAAGTGAAAGAAAGCTTTGAGGAGATGGAGAATATTCATCTGAAGTACAAAAAAATTCAGTATGAGTTTATAGACCGCCTTGCTTTTCCCGAAGAAGCCATAGAAGAAGTCATTGAAGAGCAAAATATTGACTTGGTGGTGATGGGAAACCGGGGCGACAGTTCGCTGGAAAAGCTGCTCGGCAGCACGACTACCCACATGATGCGCCGCACCACTTGCCCGATCTTAACCATTCCGGAAGAGGCTATCTTTACGAAAGTAGACACGATCCTACTGGCCACTGACTATCAGCGGGCTAACCGCCCCGAGGCTTTTCAAGGACTGCTGTCGTTAGCCGACACGTTTCACGCCCAGATTGATGTGCTCCATATCGTACCCTCCAACGAAAAGCTGGGTGCTGACAAACTATCGGCAGGCAACTCGCTAGATCGTATACTTCGCCCTATTCCCCATACCTACCACCATCAAGAAGAGGAAAATGTGCTGGAAGGGTTACAGGTATATTTAGAAAAGCACCAAGAAATAGGAATTCTGGCAATGATGCCCCGCAACCATTCCGTTTGGGATCAACTCACTAAAGGAAGTATCTCCAAACAGGTCGTTTTCGAGGCTGACCGTCCGGTACTCATATTTCATGGGCATCGTTAGCCCTAAAGTTGTGAGAGGTACCTTTCCATCAAATGAAGGTATCGCTTTACTTCCGATTTTAGCAGTGGTGACCAGGTAGTTTCTTGAGCCTGTAGGCCTAACACCTTGGCTCGTACACTAGCCCGATACAGTTTGAAGTACGTAAACAGGTTGATGTTTTCAACATCTTCAGTACCAGCAGTGGAGAGGTAATTCATGTAGGCTTCGTAAAACAACTGGGCTAACGGTTCCTGATGCCAGAAATCCAAATCCATAGAGAGAAAAGCTACTTCATTCAGTAAATCAATCTGGCGGAGCTTTTCATCAAATTCAATACAGTCAAAAACGGTGGGTGGCGTAGTCAAAAAGATATTTTTACTGTGCAGGTCACCGTGCACATCCCGTACCAGTCCTTGTTCGCTACGTTGGCGCAGTAGATCAATATGACCGGTTAGATATTGATCAGAAGCCGCAATAGCCCGTTGAATAATTGTTCCAAAGGCTTCTCCTAAATGGTGCTCAAAGTAAGTTCGCCATTCACCGATGGAGTTGAAGAGGTTTTGATAATAGGTAACTGAATAATTAGGCCGAACTACCGTAGCCATTCGGTGAAAATCCGCTATCTGCTGGGCCAACCCAGTGATATGCGAGTTCTGTACTTTTCCTGCCAGTAGCATTTTATCCATCTCTAAAGCATTATCCATCCGCCTCATTTTCAGTGCGTAATCCATTGCGTGCCCCTCCCCTTCGCCTACAAATAAATAGTTTTGCTGTTTCTTGATAGGAAGAACTGAGCGGTACATCTGCGGGGCCAGCCGTTGATTGAGCCGTAGTTCTTGCTGACAATAATACTTACGCAGGGCTACGGTAGAGAAATCAAGAAACGGCAGCCGTAGGGTCTTTTTGATTTTATACGCCCATGTTTCGGTTAAGATCACGTAGGAAATATGCGTCTCAATGGTTTCGATGGGTGTGACCGATTGGATAGACTCCCGTTTCAAGAAATCCGGATTAGCCAGTAGTTGCTGAAACAGGTCGGCTGTCATTGGGTTAGGTAGTTTTCCACAGCACCTAGCATTTCCTCTACTGATTGTCGGGAAGAATCCAACGGTAGGTGCGGTAGCTGTAGGGGTTCGTACTGCTGCTTGAGTAGCTGATAGACCGGGTAATCGGCTTCGCTATCAGGGCGCGGTTTAGTAACCCGCTGGTGGATAGTCTCTTCCCCCGCGGTCATTTCTACGAAAAATAGCGGCCACCGATGGATCGCGGCGAAGTCTTTCACCAACTGGCGGTAGGTGCGTCGATGAAACGTGCCGTCTAGTACCACGGACTTCTCTTGTTGTAGTAATTTAGTCGCCTGGACAAGCATTTCCTGATAGATCCACTGCTTATCACTCGAGGTATACCATCCCAGTCGCTGCTCCTGCTTCCGCACCCGGTCACTGCTAATGTGAACTGCGTTTAGTACCGGAGCCAGTCGTTTAGCCAAAAAGGTTTTGCCACTACCCGGCAGCCCCATCACTACTAGTACAAAAGGATATTGCTCGCTCATCGTGGGGGTAAGATTATGGTTTTTACCGCAGTAACCAATGACCCAAATCAGTTATTTGTATCGTTGAATTCTGAAGTTAAAGCTTGCCAATAAGGAGCTTCGTAATGTACTAAAGCCTGAAAATATCAACCATGCGCTATTCTTAACGTACCTTCGGTATGTTCCAGAAAAGCATTGCTCACTTCCAGTTGCCGTTGCATCGTATTCATAGAACCTACTATACTTGCACTAAGCTCCTGGGCACGGGCTAACATCCGTACGTACGTTTGGGGTCACTACGACGAGTTAGTCATTGTAGCGCACCCATGTAGTCGTCACGGTAGACGGTAGGAATAATAATACGGGTCTGATTTGCATTCATCAGTTCAGCGTTCATCATCACCCGAGCAACCCGTCCATTACCATCCAAAAAAGGATGGACTTCACTGACTATAAACTTGATGTACACCGCCCGAGCAAACGGGTATTGCAGCGTTTGATAGAAGTCGAAGCTCTTGATCAGCGTACCCCGAACCAGTTCGTAGGCTACGAAAGCTGTTTGTCCGGCAAAGTTATTTCTATCCTTAAAAGCGCCCGGATTTTTATCGGCCCGTGCCGACAGTAAAGTTTTGTACCGATACTGCAATATCGCAATGAATTCTTCAGATGAGCCGGACGTTTTGCTCATTTCTTTCCGATCAGCTACCAATCGGCACGTCCCTAGTACGTCGTACAAATCTTCGTTTCGAGCCTGTAGCGGGTGCTGAGAAGCCACAACTTACTTGGCTTCGTCTACCTCAAAAATAGTTCCTTCAATATAATTGGAAAAGTAGCTTTCAAAAAAAGTAAAGTTCCGGAATACTTTCGGGCTGGTGTTTTTCTCCTCCCGATAGTTAAACTGTTGTTGACTCAGTTCTTGAAACAACATCTCAAATAGTTCTAATCGAGCCGGGTCGTAAGGTAAACCAAAGGCACGCGCGGCGGTTCAATGCCGTTTAGTTAAGCCTTACATCGCTCTTCGGTAGTTATGCCAAGTTTGATATTTCCCTCTTCGTTTGTCTCTTCTGTAATTCCTGGGATAAGAACGATTAGGTCTGATGGCTTCATTATGTTTGAGGAATTTTCTGTTGAGTTGCTGGTAAATCTCTCTAGGGTCTTATTGAAGGAACAGAGACACTGTACTTGCTATCTTCAGATAGACACTGAGTGTAAACTATTACGACTCATCTACGAAAGTAGTGATGGGGCTAAAAAATACTAATTTAGCTAGTATGAATGAGTTGTACGAAGAGCTATTGAATTTACCTAAGCTCCCTTGTTACCGAAGTATCCGTGAGCGATCGTCGGATAGACATTTGGTGCCATTCTCGCTTAGAGGCAGGGATTTGTCCCAGTTGCTTGCAACAAACCTGGGTGGTGCATCAGTACCAAGAGCGTCAGGTTCAAGACTTGCTCATTAGTAGCCGCAGAGTGTATTGACATCTGGAGAGCCGCCAATGGGTGTGTGAAGCGTGTGGTCGCCATTTCTACGAACGCTACAATTTTTTGGAGCCTCAATCACGTATGACTCAGCGCTATGAAAAGTACTTGTATCGTCGCTGTATCGGAGTAGATTTACAGTATGTGGCGGTGCAATATGATCATAGCTGGTCACTCTCTGACAAGGTTGATCTTATTCGTCTTTGGAACTATCAAACCAAAATGCAGTACCACATAAAATCACATGTACAAAAGCTTTTAGTTCGAAAAGCTCGTTATCTTCTTCTATTTTTGGCAAAGATTACCTTTCCTGACTTTTATTGATTTGCACTATGAAAAATATTTACTTACTCTTTACCTGTCTATTACTGACAACCGCCTTATTTTCTTTTAAATTGAGTAAGGCACCTCCTCGACTGCCCAACCTCCCTTTAACTACCACTATTGGTACCCAGACTAACGCTCAAGAGTTAACTGGAAAGGTAGTATTAGTTCTGTTTCAGCCAGATTGTGATCACTGTCAGCGAGAAGCGGAAGCTATTCGGGAGCACCTTGATGCTTTTGCTGATTATACGCTGTATTTTATTACCTACGCCCCCATGCAGGACATTCAGCAGTTTGCTCGGGACTATAAACTCAGTGGGCAAGACAATATTTTCTTTGCTTTATCCGAAGTGCAGCCTATTCTTGATAACTTTGGCTCAATTCCTACGCCTTCACTCTACATCTATTCCGACCAACAAAAGTTGGTGAAAGCTTTTGAGGGTGAAGCACCTATTAAAGAAATTTTAGAGCATCTGTAACGGCAATATATGCCGAAGGAAGAACTTCAAATAGTTTATTACTTGCTCTAGAACTCAATAACTGTCTTCCCGATAGTTTTTCCCGATTCCTGCATGCGGTGAGCTTCTTTTAGGTTTTCTGCGGTAAGGCCCTTTAAGGTCGTATTTAGAGTATGCCTAAGAGTTCCGGCATCCAGTAATTCAGCAATATGATTTAGAATATCGTGTTGTCGGTCTATATCGTCGGTTTGGTACATAGACCGGGTGTACATAAATTCCATCGAGAAGGTTACGCTCTTGTTTTTGAGCAGGTTTATATTCAACGGTTTGGGGCTGCCGGTAATGGAAATGATATGCCCCTGCGGCTTAATAATCTCGGCTGCAGTTACCCAGTACGCTTGCATATCTACACAGTCTAGAATGTAGTTCACTTCGGTATGACCTATTGCTTGTAACTCTTCCTTTAGATAATAGTGGTTCACTACAAAGTCAGCTCCCATTTCCTTGCACCATTGTTGAGTTTCTGGACGAGATGCGGTGGCGATCACGGTTAGCTTACCAATTTGTTTAGCCAGTTGAATGGCAATAGAGCCTACTCCTCCGGCACCCGCTAAAATTAGTATGGTTTTTCCTTGATCGGATTTAGGGTTGACCCTAACTCGATCAAACAGTGCTTCGTAGGCAGTCAACCCTGTCAGGGGAATAGCTGCTGCCTCAGCTATACTTAAACTCTTAGGCTTGAAGCCTACAATACGCTCATCAATCAGTTGATATTCCGCATTGCTACCGCTACGAGTAATGTCTCCTGCGTAGTACACCTCATCACCTATTTTAAACCTAGAGGTTTTTTCACCTACAGCTTCTACTGTTCCTACTGCATCCCATCCAATGATTTTAGGGGTGTCCAATACCGTATCTTTAGCAGCAGTTTGCCTTATCTTAAAATCAACTGGATTAATTGAATTAGCAGCAACTTTCACCAGTAGGTCATACCCAGTAGGAGTTGGCTTTTCAATTTCAAACTCTATAAAGCTGTTCTCTTCAGTTATCGGTAGTGATTGTTTAAATCCTATTGCTTTCATTAGTACTACTTATAGTGCATTTGCCGTAAGTAACAGAATGAATTTAGACTATTAAAATAGAATATGAATTTTTTTTCAAGTGGCGAGAGTCTGCTATGTAAATAAAGATTTAGTGCTATTTGTATTTTAGAAGCTGTTTGAGTTAATTATTTGATGCGAAAACAACGGATTTTGAGGC
>CAKZPJ010000104.1 GCA_937138955.1 uncultured Flammeovirgaceae bacterium
CCGGCAAAAGCGGTATTGATGGCCTTGTTTACATCTTCTACATCCAGGTCGTACTGGGCCATTTTATTTCTTTGGTAGTCGATCTGGATTTGGGGCAGCCCCGTGAGCTGTTCTACCACCGTACCACTGACACCGGCTATTTGACTGATAAGTTCGTTAGCTTCGTTGCCTTTCTGAGAAAGTACGTCCAAGTTTTCTCCATAAATTTTAACCGCAATATCCTGCCGCACTCCGGTGATCAACTCATTAAAGCGCATCTGAATAGGCTGGGAAAATTCAGTACCTACTCCCGGCACATCGTTAATTACCGCTTCCATTTTCTCAAACATCTCTTCCCTTGAAGAAGCGCTCACCCACTCCTTTCTATCTTTCAATACGATGATGATATCGGCTAATTCCATCGGCATGGGGTCAGTGGGTATCTCGGAAGTACCAATCTTGGTAACTACTTCTTTTACTTCTGGAAACTCCTGTATCAGTCCATCCTGCACTTTTTTAGATACCGCCACCATCTGTTGGAGGGAGGTACCAGTAGGTAGAATCTGGTGAGCAGCAATATCACCTTCGTCTAACTGAGGTATAAATTCTCCTCCCAAACGTGTAAAAAGCCAAATGCTACCAACGAACAGCAATACGGCGGTGAGGACGACTGGACGCTTAGCCCGCAGTCCGAAGCGGATCACCGGCGCGTAGAGGCGATGAAAAAAGTCCATGATCTTATCCGAAATCGTTCTTTTAACAACGACCTTCTTTCTAAGTACTAGGGCCGTCATCATCGGCACATAGGTTAGCGAAAGAATGAATGCCCCCAGAATGGCAAAGCTCACCGTCAGAGCCATTGGGCGAAACATTTTTCCTTCAATGCCTACCAGCGCCAGAATGGGCAGATACACGATTAGGATGATGATCTCTCCAAAAGCCGCTGATTGCCGGATGCGGCCGGAGGCAACACCTACCTGCTGATCCATCTGCTGCTGGCTGAGTGTTTGGCCATTGAAGGTGCCGTAAATCCGATGAATGATAGCTTCCACAATGATGACGGCGCCATCTACGATCAGACCGAAATCAATAGCTCCCAGGCTCATCAGGTTGGCCGATACCCCGAAGACATTCATCATGCCTAAGGCAAAGAGCATAGAAAGGGGAATTACGGAAGCCACTACCAGGCCCGCCCGCAGGTTTCCTAGCAGTAGTACCAGTACAAAAATGACTATTAAACCGCCTTCAACAAGGTTAGTGGTCACTGTGGCAATGGCTCGGTCTATCAACAAAGAACGATCCAGGAAAGGGTCAATATGGATTCCTTCGGGTAGGCTTTTCTGGATCTGTTCTATGCGCTCTTTTACTGCCAGGGTCACCTGGTAAGAATTTTCTCCTTTGAGCATAAGCACCAGACCTCCTACCGTTTCCCCCTCCCCATTGCGGGTCAGGGCACCAAAACGCGGAGCATGGCCAAACTGAACAGTAGCTACGTCACCTACTAATACCGGAGCGTTATCTACATTTTTTACGATAATTGCTCGGATCTCATCCAATGAGCTTACCATTCCCTCGCCCCGGATAAAATAAGTCGTATTGGTACGCTCAATATACGATCCTCCGGTATTCTGATTGTTTCGTTCTATGGCTGCGTAGACATTATCCAAGCTTAGACCGTAAGCCTGAAGTTTTTCGGGATTGATGGCTACTTCATACTGTTTCAAATCCCCGCCAAAACTACTCACTTCAGCCACGCCCGGCACCCCAGCCAGTTGCCGCTTCACAATCCAGTCCTGAATGCTGCGCAGCTCCATAATGCTGTACGAAGAATCATAGCCTGCTCCCTTCACCAAGGTGTACTGGTAAATTTCACTCAGTCCGGTGACCATGGGAGCCAAGTTGGGTGTGCCAAAGCTCTCTGGAATATTTTCTTCGGCTACCTTGATCTGCTCACTGACCAGCTGACGAGCAAGGTAAGGGTCTACATTCGGCTCAAATACGATGGTAATTACCGACAGCCCGAAACGGGAAATCGAGCGTATCTCTTCCACGATGGGGATAAAGGACATACCTACTTCCAAAGGGTAGGTAATGAACTGCTCTACCTCCTGCGTAGCCAAATCGGGCGCCTGGGTGACTACCTGTACCTGGTTATTAGTGATATCCGGTACCGCATCCAGGGGTATCTTTGACAGGGAATACATGCCCCAGGCGATCAGAGCCAAGACAAACAAACCAATAATCAGCTTATTCTGAATAGAAAACGTAATAATTTTATCAAACATGTTATAATGTTATGTCAATTTCGACAAAAAAAGCTATCCATCCGTCATGGATATGACAGTGGGCTTAACATCCGAAAGGACGGATTTATCCTGTGAAGCTGATTAAACCTTAGGCGGGTGCCAGATAGAGGAAACCTCTTTAGAAAAGAAGTTTAGGGTATGATGGCCACTGTTTTCATGGATGGAAAACGTGAGTGTGAGCGTATCTTGCGAACCCTCTACGACTAATTTGTAGAGCTGGCAACAATGACAAAAACAGAAAGGGGAGCAAAAATCCTGTTCGGATTCATTATTTTGATCTTCTGCAGTTTCCTGTAGATAAATCTCTTCAGGGCAACCATCTGCACAGGTCACTATTGCCTCCGGGCAGGGCATAAAGGTTAGGCCATTCAAATACGTAGCAAATACGATGATTAGGTATTTCATGCTGGAACAAAACTAACAATTTCTACGGTTAGTTTACATGATTTCCCGGACTGATTGGAATCACCTTTCAGCCCTCAAGATGGATATCAGTATACCTGCGTGTCTGATGAGAGTAACGCAGACGGCTATTTTAGAATGTGGATGTGCACTTTGAACAGATGATAGTGATTGCAGTAGGTAAGCAACTTATTAATCAACAGAGCAGTGACCGGACGGCAACCTGATACTACCCGCACGGACCGGCTTATCACCCCCTTGTCGGTCTCATCAACAACTACTTACAGTATTCCGTGAGAGCTTCTTCAGCTTCAGGTACATTTAATGATAGGGCGGCTCGTATATCTCCGCACCCAGCACTTTTTTTACCTTGATAAACTTTTAAAGCTCCGCGGTATAAATATGCCTCGCCGTAATCTCGATTTTTACTGATTGCCTGATCGTAGGCTTCCATTGCTTCCTGCGTTTCACCTAATTTGTGATGAGCGCGTCCTTTTAGAAAAAACACTTGAGGGTTGCTCTGAATAATTTCAGAAGCTTTGGAAAAATAGAAGGAAGCATCAGCGTAATTTTTCTTTCGAAAGTGATATTTACCGATACTCATCAGTGAATTAGTATGCTTTGGATCAATTTCTATGGCTCGCTCGTAACTCTCCAGTGCTTTTTCTATCTGCCCCAGTTCTTCGTAGGCCCTACCTTGGTTGTACACCGACGTTAAATCTTCTGGATTATACTCTAGGTACGCATTGTACTGCTGAATAGCTGCTTCGTATTTACCCTGACTAAATAATTTATCTCCTTCTTGAGATTGATTATCGCCACAAGCGGTGAGAATAGAAATAAATAGAATGTAATGAAGAAACAATTTCATGTTTAATGTTTGCTAAGTTTATTAACTCTATAAAAGAAGATTGGGAAGCAAGTTGTAATTAAACCGCCACTTGGTGATCGCGAAGTGCTTGGTTTAAAGAAGTTTTTCGGTCAGTACTTTCTTTGCGCTGCCCAATAATTAACGCACAAGGTACCTGATAATTTCCTGCGGGAAATTCTTTGGTATAGGAACCAGGTATTACAACCGAACGGGGTGGAACTTCTCCTTGGTAAATGACAGCAGAATCTTGAGTAACATCAATAATTTTTGAACTAGCTGTTAGCGTAACGTTAGCACCTAGCACAGCTTCCTTACCAATATGTACCCCCTCCACCACGATACAGCGGGAACCAATGAAAGCATGGTCTTCAATAATTACTGGAGCTGCCTGTACAGGCTCGAGAACGCCACCTACCCCCACTCCGCCACTCAAATGAACATCTTTACCAATTTGAGCGCAGCTTCCAACTGTAGCCCAGGTATCGACCATTGTACCCGAATCTACGTACGCCCCAATGTTTACGTATGAAGGCATCATTACCACCCCTTTCGCTAAATGAGCCCCGTAGCGAGCAACAGCGTGTGGAACAACCCGAACTCCAAGTTTATCGTAACCAGTTTTCAATTTCATCTTATCGTGAAACTCAAAAGGACCCACTTCCAACGTTTTCATTTTCTGTAGGGGAAAATATAGAATAACCGCTTTTTTGATCCAATCGTAGACGATCCACTTTCCATTATGGGGTTCAGCTACCCGCTTACTTCCCATATCTAGGTCATCGATAGTAGATTTTATCGCTATTTTTACATCTTTATCTTGTAAGAGCGAACGGTCTTCCCAGGCCGCTTCAATCATTTGTTGAAGTTCCATAAATCAGATTTGCTTCAGTTTAAAGAGCAGAAATTGTGAAAAAAAGAGTTGGGGCAATTGTATCAGTGCTAAAGCCAGTGGATGATACGCGAATGTACCATAAAATGGCGCAGTCGCTCGTTCGTACTGGCAAATTTTCGGTGAATATACTAGGTTTTTACTCAAATACACATTCCACTTTTGCTGATATAAATTTTCACCCTGTTTATAGATTTAACGCTCATTATTTAGCTCGTTTGCTGGTAAATCCTAGAGTGCTATTACGTTTATTCAAGATTAAGCCCAATTTTATCATTGTAAGCACTCCTGAGTTAGCTCCAGCAGTACTATTTTTTCACCTGCTTTTTCCTCAAGTAAAACTGTTTTACGATATCCAAGAGAATCATGTACGCAATATTATCTACCATCATACCGGAAGAAAAATACTTAGAAAGTGGTTAGTTCAATTAGTAGTTTATTTAGAAAAGCGATTAGTTACCCAAGCTCAACTGCTAATTTTAGCTGAGCGAGGATATTTTCAAGAAAAGCCCTGGATCAAGAATTACGCTCACCTGTTATTAGAAAACAAAGTTTTAGCCCAACCTCGGATTAAGCACCCAGCCACTACTGACCAATTTACAGTAGTTTATTCAGGTACAATCAGTACAATGTACGGTATCTGGGACGCCCTTCGTTTTGCCGAATCGCTTTACCTGGCTTTAAAGGGTCAATTGAGATTTTTGTTAGTCGGTCATGTTACTCAAACAGATACGTACCAAAAACTCACTACCGAGCTATCAACTAAGCCCTGGATTTCTCCTAGAATCAGCTTGAATCCTATTCCCCACCACCAACTCTTGGCGGCAACGCAAGAAGCTCACTTTGGTATCGTCAGCCACCAGATTCTACCGAGTATTGAAAATTGTTTTCCTACTCGGATATGGGAATATATGAATTACCAGTTGCCCTTCTTCCTGCAAAACCATCCCCACTGGGTAGATTACTGTCAACCCTGGCAATGCGCTATTTCGGTTGACTTCTCGCAAGAAAATTGGTCAATGCGTGAGATTATAGATAAGATGAAGAACACAGCATTTTACCCTCACGGAAATCCGAATACTATTTATTGGGAAGATCAAGCTTTTGTATTATCTATTGAGGAGGCACTAACCGATTAAGACAAACGCCATTCTTTAATGGTTGCTAAAGCTTGGTGAGCAGTCATATCGTACTGGCAAGGTACCACCGAAACATAATTGTTAGCGATAGCCCATTCATCATTGTCTTCTCCGGTATCAAAATTGACAAAATTTCCCGCCATCCAAAAGTAGCGCCTACCGTAGGGATCATGTCGCTGATTAAATTCTTCCTGCCATTTGGCATCTGCCTGACGACAGATACGTATTCCTTGTATTGGTTCTCGCTGTTTATGAGGAAAGTTCACATTTAGCGCAACCCCCTTCGGAAAATTATTCTCTAAAGCGGATCTAGCAATTCTACGTACGTACTCAGCGGTGTGAGAGAAATCAGCATCCGCATCGTAGTCGCATAAAGAAAAACCTATCGCCGGAAACCCTTCAATGGCTGCCTCTATTGCCGCCGACATGGTGCCAGAATACAGTACGCTGATAGCGGTATTACTACCGTGATTAACTCCACTCACCACTAAATCAGGAGGTTGATCTTTGAGTACAAAATGTTTGCCCAGCTTTACACAATCCGCAGGAGTTCCCGAACATTTGTACGAGCGTACCCCCTCAAAGAGATCAGTTTCAGTAAGCCTCAGTGGTTCTCCAATAGTAATAGCATGACCCATGCCAGACTGAGGGCTATCCGG
>CAKZPJ010000105.1 GCA_937138955.1 uncultured Flammeovirgaceae bacterium
TTACCATGAAGAACTTGGAAAAATTACATACCTGCCGCTTGCTTTGATCTTAGAAGCTGTTTGAGTTAACTCTTCTTGTTTCTTAGGAATCTTTTTCCGCCACTCGTCGGCTTTTTTTCGCACCGTAGCGTAGGCTACGCCACTCAAAAAGAGCCTAGATTGACAAAAAAATCTCTCCTAATAAATCAAAAAATATAACTCAAACAGCTTCTTAGAATTCGGGCGAAAAGTTCAAAGCTTCCTCGCACAAATCCTACGCACACCTCGCTGAACTTTTAGGCTAACGCACGATAGCTATTAATCCAGCAAGACTGGGGTGATGTATTCATATAGGAAGATCAAC
This sequence comes from uncultured Flammeovirgaceae bacterium, assembly GCA_937138955.1. Lineage (GTDB taxonomy): Bacteria > Bacteroidota > Bacteroidia > Cytophagales > Cyclobacteriaceae > Tunicatimonas. The sequence continues at coordinate 344 of CAKZPJ010000105.1, forward strand.
AAAACCTATCCGCAACAGGTTAGGAAGGTTTAGTAATTCGCTACCAAGGTGGGCGGCACATTTTTGTTTCTCCGGTGGATGAAGAAAGGTTTATGCAGATGTTGCAAAAAATCAAGAGTCGGCTCAGAGTATTACCAAAAAGCCGACAAGGCGGATAAGTTAATCTGGAGCCTAAGCTTTTTACGACTGGTTGTTCAATCTTGGCTCTAGCACGTTCTTTATTCCCCACTTACTGAGTTCGCCAAAAATGGGGCGAAGACTCTCTCCTTTTTCGGTTAAACTGTAAATTACCTTCGGAGGTACTTCGGCAAATACTTTCCTATTGATGACCCCATCACTTTCTAGCTCTCTGAGTTGAGTTGTCATCATCCTTTTGCTACAGCCGGGCATCATCTTCTGTAGTTTGCCAAAGCGGTTTACATCAACCGAAATGAAGTAAAGAATTAACGGCTTCCACTTTCCGCCAATAATTTTTAGGGTCGCACTCACTGGGCAGCCCCCGTATCTTTCGATCTGCTCGACCATATTGGCAAACCGATCTGAATTTATTTCAACTTGTTCCATTCACAAACATCTGATTATCAGTATTAGTTGCAAAAATGCAACTATAAGCTAAAATTGTAACTACTTGTAAAAATAAACATTAAACTCAATTTTTGCAATGTGCTACCAAGCTCATTAGATGAAAAAGAAATTAATCGTAGGCTTTACTGGAATCTTAGCTGCATCCTGCTCACCCATTGATAAGTCACTACTCGACCAGCCTGACCAGCCAGTAATGGAGATTACTATCCGAATGGTCAAGGAGGGGCAGATGGAAGAATTTGTGGACGCGCGCAAGAACTTCATAACTGTGCTTAAAGAACAAAATGGCGTTTTAGCGGATCGGGAATTTCAATCTTTTTATGCTTTACCCGCACCTGACGATAGGGGTGTCTTTATTGGCATGACTGAATACGAGACAGGAACAACTGTAGGCAAAATTCAGAGTAAAATGAAGGTGATTAGCAAGTTCCTGAAGTTTAAGAAAACCATAGACTTGAAAGCTTATGTCTTTGTGGAGCCGACCGAAGGGCCGGATTTTAACCTTAAAGCATTGGCGAGTGATGAAGGAGAAATTCTGGAAATTGGGGCTCGGCGGGTAAAACCCGGCATGGAAAATGAATTTAACGAATACCGCAAAAAGTTTGTGGATTTGCTAAGCTCCTACGATGGCGTAGAAGAAAGCTACGAATTTAAAGTGGTAGGGGGTGAAGATATTGACCGGCTTACGGTAGGAATGACTGTGTACGAAAGCCAGGATGCTTTTATGAAACTGGCCGAACCCATTATGCAGGAAGAAATTACGCAAAAGTAATTTGGTACGTTTGACGTGGTGGCTTCCCAGTTTGCTTTCTCCACTACTAACCAATAACGCATTACCAGCCAGACTAATTAGAAGAATATAACTAAAAAACCAACCAATGGAATCGAAGAAACCCGTCATGGAAATTGCCATTCGCAAAGTTAAAGCAGGCCAGGAAAATGAATTTATTGCCGCACGGTCAGTATTTATCGGTAAGCTAAAAGAGCAAAGTGGGGTTGAAAAAGACTGGGAGTTTAAGTCCTTTTTCACTATGCCCGAACCTGACGATACCGACGTATTCGTTGGTATGACTCGCTACGAGTCAACTGATGCCATGCAGGCTATCGCCAACAAACTGATGCAGTCGCCTGAGGCCGGAGCTTTTTTTAGAACATTTGATATGAAAGCTTTCGTAGCTCTCCAATCGGCTGATAGCGGTAATTTCAAACTGGAAGACCATATTAAAGCCAGCAACGTACTCGAGGTTGCTGTGAGAAGCGTACAGCCAGGAAAAGAAGGTGAATTTGATGAAAAAAGGAACGCATTTTTCGATGTAATTGCCCAGCAAGCAGGCTACTTGTTTGACCAAGAATTTATTGATTTGCAAACTGGTGATAGAGTTGTCTTGATTGGCTGGCAGTCGATGGAAGATTTTCAGAAGGGAGTGAGAGCCTTGCAAACGAAACCGCAGATGAGCGATTTTTTTGAGATTCTCAATGTAAGAGCGTATCAGGCACTTACGCTAAGTGCCGATTAAGAGTGATTTCTAACTCATAGAGAACAGCCGATGACGCAACATCGGCTGGTTTTTTTTTGCTCAATAGTAATCCTATGGGAGTGTGTCCTTGTTGTGTTCTTCTTAACGAGAGCCTCCGAACTACTCAGTA
>CAKZPJ010000106.1 GCA_937138955.1 uncultured Flammeovirgaceae bacterium
CCCCAGGTAAATTTGAGATAAAAGGGCCGGAATTATAGCTATTTGGGCGCAGAAAAATTTTTTATTTCTGTGCCCTTTTTTACTCGCCCCTCTCTTTCGCTTAGTCAGGCTGAAAAATTTGTCAACCTTAATTTGGCTTAAACGGTTACAAAAATGGCGAAAGATGCATCGTATTAAATATAATCTTCTTGCTTTTCCACCAAATACTTCCAATAGCGTCGGGGCACATGCTGAAGGTGTAACTTGTCATTTCGTCGCTCAGGAATATTGACGTGCTGGAAATAGGTCTGCCATAATTGCTGATAATCTTTTTCAGCTTCAGTAAGTGCTTGGGAAGATAGCTGTTCCGGTAAAGCTGAATCCAGCGTAATGAAACGAGACTCGCGGGGTTCGTAATAAAGACCATAGCTTCGCTTAGTATCATAAATCAACCAGCGAAAAGTCGGATAGCGCTGAGTGAAATGCGGCGGTAACAGCGGTAACACATTAAAATCAGGATTGATGAGAGCGGCGTACAAGCCATCCTGAGTTTGCTGAAAACGAACAAAAGCATGCATACGATGCACTTCCCGATGAATCTGTTTCTGAATACGGTGAATCTGTAGTATGATTGGCTCACGAAAGTTCTCCAGTATATTCTCAGAACTACCTACGGCCAGCCTCACAAACCGATAGATAAGCATTTCTACTTGAGGCTGTTCGGACAGAAAAATATGATATAGCATAGTCACTATCTTCGGGCCACACTGTTGAGTTAACTTCTTTTTGACACGTTGGCTATACTCGGGATTAGAAGTCACAAATATAGGTTTACCAAAAAGTCCGGGTTGATAAGTAGACTCTTCCGCAATTTCTTCTACCGATTTTGAGCGATAACTTTCAAAAATGACCGATAGTAGGCCATCAAATGATCCGTCGTAGGTAAACACCATATTATCCAAACAAGGTAAGCTGCGAGGAATGCTTTCGGGAGCGCTCGTTCAAAATTCGCTGCTTCAGGTGCTCAGGATGGAAGCCTAACCAGCGAAAATCTGGATCTGCCGTAATCAGAAAATAGCGAGCCCGTTTCCATACAATACCGATCTTCCGAAGATGCTCGGCGCGTAGCGTACCAAACCGTCTAGCTTGTACAATCTTCTGTGCTGACTTAACTCCTACCCCCGGAATTCGCAGCACTAACTCGTAAGGAGCAGTATTTATATTTATCGGAAATTGTTCAGGGTGCCGAAGTGCGTAGCCTAGTTTCGGATCTACCTCTTGATCCAGATCGGGATTTTGTTCATCCACTAATTCATGTACATCAAATCCGTAGCTACGCAATAGCCAATCGGCCTGATACAAGCGATTTTCGCGAACCAGTGGCGGACTTTGCAGCACCGGTAGCCGCTGATCGTTGCTAATTGGCACATAACCGGAGTAGTACACCCGCCTTAGTTGCTGCTGCTGATATAAACTATCGGCTAAGTGTAAGATGTGGTAATCTTTTTCAGGGGTCGCGCCCACCACCAGTTGCGTACTCTGTCCTCCGGGAGTAAAAGTAGGTGCTGAACGCAGCGTTTTCTTTTCTTCTTTATAACCAGTGATAGATTCGGCCAGAAAGTTCATTGGCTGATAGGCTGAAGCATAATCTTTTTCGGGGGCTACCTTCTTCAAACTTTCTTCGGAAGGAATCTCCAGATTTACACTCAGCCGGTCAGCGTACAAACCTGCTTCATGAATCAACTCATCACTTGCTCCCGGAATAGCCTTCAAGTGAATATAGCCATTAAATTTATGTTCGGTGCGTAGCTTCTTAGCAATTCGTACTAGTCGCTCCATCGTATAGTCCGCGTTTTTAAAAATCCCAGAGCTTAAGAACAAACCCTCGATATAGTTTCGCTTGTAGAAGTTGATTGTTAAATCAACCACTTCCTGCACTGTGAAAGCAGCTCGCTTAATATCGTTAGAGCGGCGACTCACGCAATAAGCACAGTCAAAAATACAATAGTTGGTAAGCAAAATTTTCAAGAGTGAAACGCAACGACCATCTTGGGTATACGTATGGCAGATTCCCATCCCTCGAGAGTTACCCAATCCGTCTTTAGTATTTTTTCGGTTACTGCCACTGGAAGCACAACTTACGTCGTATTTGGCCGCATCAGCCAGAATTGCTAGTTTCTCGGTCACGGGTTGAGACATGTTCTTAAAACAAGAATTTTATCGAGAGCGTTCAGAAAACTTGGCCACTTTTTAGCAGTGAGTATTGGTTTTAATAGGCTGATAGATGAATAGAGCCATTAAAACTGAAGGAAGTGAGGGAGATGATTATGCTTATTGTAGGAACATAAACCGAATAGTTAAAAATAATTTGAATTAGAATGTGTAGCTTACATTTATGATAAGTTAAACAAAAATAGCGATTAAGCGGTAATCTTATTATCACTTAACTAATATTAACTCATGAATACTTTAACGATGGATGCTCCTGACTATCCTCAGGAAATGCTTAAGAAACCTTTCTTTGACTTAACCTTGGAAATGTTGAACTGTGTACGCGATCATAACTTTGACCGCCTATCGCAAATTTGCGACGATGACTACGGTATTGTGGATATCAATACTGAAGGTGGTTCGGAAATTATCCGCGACCGAGCCGGATGGGAAAAATGGTTTTCCGGGTTATTCAAAAAGTTGGATCAGATGCAGGCAGAAACTTGGTCAGAGATCACCAACTACGAAGCTGAAAAAACTAGTGAGATGGGTTACAGCGTAGTAGATTTTGACCAAATGTTTATTGTAGGAGAAAAGCGAATGCGGTTTTCCGTTATTGCCACCATTATCTGGAAAAAAGTAGGTGAAGAATGGAAAGAGGCTCGCTACCATAGTTCCCTTATAAAAGTGGAAGAGTCGAATGATTAACTATTAAGAGAGTACAGTAAAAAAGAAAAGCATTACGATATCGTAATGCTTTTCTTTTTTGTATAGCACGTTCTAATTTAGGTTATGCCGTAACAGTATCTCGTTTGTCATAACCAGTAGATGTACTCGTTTTACTCGCTCCCATTGCTGTGGCGTATACGACTAAACCAAACCCAATCTTATTTACTGCATCTCCTATATTATAAATTAAGTCCATAGCAGATGTATCTATGCCCGTAAAAGAAAGCAAATTACCTGGCAATAGCATATAGCCAATCGGGTAAATTCCCCAGCCAATAGTAGCAAATAGTGCTAGATTTCTAAATCCTTTTTTCACTACTGCACTGTCAGTCTGGGCAGCCAAGCTTTTAGCTGACCCTAACCAGATTTCATATATAATATATGCCCAACCTAAGGTAGAAATTACCCCCCAAAGAATGTTCATAGTACCATTCTCTCGGTAAAAGCCTTCGCCAATATAACCGGCTACTAACATAAGCACTGCTGCTGCAATAAATTTCCACATCAAGCCAATCTTAGCACCAGCCGGACGAAGTAATAAGTAAAATTCTACACACATTAGCGGAACAGTTAGCGTCCAGTCAATGTACCGGAGTACAGTAGGGTTATCTCCAGTTAGGGTGTAGTAGTCTCGCATGTAGTAATAGTGTACAGCGGCAATACCACAAATAAGCCCAGAAATTAATAATGACAGTTTCCACTTACCATCTACTCGACCACGTTCAAAAAAGAAGAAAATAGCTGCAGCGAACATCGCCATGTAACCAGTGAAAAAGGTAAAGGCTACCGGATCATCTACCGGAATCTCTACAATGTCTGCAAGAAATAATGTTTCCATAATTGTATAATGTTTTGGTTTATAAAATAAACAAATTAGAAACTAAATGTTTACAGGTTTGAATGATATTAATATAATATTCTGCTTTTTTCTTAAGAATAGTATTACAATCGCGATTGAAATAGATGATAATATAAAATAAGAATAATATATCTTTATATTATTTAATAATCACTAAATAAGCTATCTGTTTTTGTAAAAACAACACATTAGCAATATAAACAAAATAGAATTGATTTTAAACTGCGATTAAGCAATAGAAAAGCTTACTGTAGTTCAAAGGAGCAGTGTCTTACAAAAATTAACTGATCGCAGAACTATCAGCCAAGAACCTATATCAGGTTTAATGATTGGATAAAGAATTAGTATGGTAACATAGTCTAAGGGGACTATTCAGATAGAACTATCATGACTATCTATGCTACTCGCCTAGATTGAGCCATAGCTTCGGCATTATTGACTATTAACTAAAGGGAGACTGTAAGAATGGTGGAACACAGTAACTCCGCTGCTTAGCTATTGGGAAGTTAATAGGTGCAGCGCGTTGAAGTCGGGCTTAAGTTACGATAGAGCCTGCAAGGTTAATCGCACGACACTTGATTGTGCCAGCGCATTTGGTACGATTCCAGCAACCAATGCTGTAGCATTTCTTTTGCGTAAACGATAGTCTGCCGTGCGATTACTTTCATATAGTAAAGATAATCTTGATAATACGAAAAGGGCAATCAGATACCATATGAAAACTTACGTATGTATACTATCCATGAATCATTGATATTCGATGCTACTTTCTCATTCGTTGAGGGGGTAGCTCAACTGTGGCATCCAACAGAATAATAGCCAGCGTTTTGTGAGCTTAAGCTGATTAGTCAACATAAGCACTGGTATAGTTAGGTTTGGTTTACTAATCATATTCGATTAATGCGAGAGGTTAATTTTTTTTCTATAAAGTAGAATTCTCTGTATTTAAATTAACCAGCCGCATACATTCTTTATCTAATAATGAGGACGCACTCTTTTTGGTATTAAATTCCCTTTTTTTGGTAATTCCAAAAAATTACCTAGTTTTGGGAATCTTAAATGATGTCTCTTTCGTGGGGATTGGATAACTCAGTTATCATCAAGCTAAAAAATCAAAAATTATGAACCATGAAGGTCAAATTTCGAGAAGTTTATTGGGAAAAGCTTTACACCGGCGAGCCCATTGGTAAGCCTAAGTTTTCTCACGATATCATCAAGAGATACCGCCGAGTAATTAGAATAGTATCTCAATTAGAGGATACAAAAATGCTTCGACAGTTCAAAGGACTACGGTTTGAAGCATTAACCGGAAACTTAAAAGGCTATCATTCATTAAGAGTCAATAAACAATACCGAATCATTGTCACTGTGTTGGAAAAAGAAATACAACTTGACCGAGTTATGAGGGAAGAAGTAGTAATTGAAGAAATGAATAAACATTACCAGTAAGTTTTTCGCATAAATACTTGCTAGAAAACACTCTACTGGACAATAGTCTCGAGCTGATGAATTATAAAGTTACTAACAAGCACGGCAATGCGCTATATCCTCCTGAGCCTATTCATCCTGGTGAAATATTAGCCGATGAATTGGAAGCCCGAGAAATTAAGCAGAAAACGTTTGCGTCGGAAGTTGGGCTGAGACCGCCGCACCTGAACGAAATTATTAAAGGTAAACGTAACCTTACTGCTCAATTAGCCCTGAAAATCGGACGTACCCTCGGTATTGATGCCAGTTTCTGGATGCGTGTGCAGGGAGAATATTTCTTGGATGTTGCTCGGCTGGAAGAGTCCCAGATACAAAAACTGTAAAATTTACAGCGTAAAAGCATTCATTATACGAATTACCTCTTCGCCTACTTCACTGGGGCAAGGGTTCTCGGCTTCGCCCCGAAAGTAATGGACTACCTGTTCAATCATCGGCTGCTGAATATGAGGCGGATGCTCGAAGGAAAAAGTTTGTTGTTGGTTGCCCTGCTGAAGATGGATCTCACTGCCGTAAAACGTAAAGGTGATTTTTCCTTCGCTGCCGATAATTTGAACTTCCTCTTGAGTGAAAGCCTCGGGTGCTGAAAAACACCAGGTTCCCTGAAACAACGTCTGATTTTCAAAAATAATAGAGCCATTCACCGTATCATCGGCTTCGTTCAGTTGGGCTTGGTTGAGCGAGTCGCCACTAAAAGATGAAGGCTTACCGAAATAGTGCAACATCAAATCAATTTGGTGGGGAGCAATATCGTGAAACAATCCTCCACCCGAAACCTCAGGCTGTACCCGCCAGTTAGTTTCGGTTTGAGCAATAATGGATGACTTAGCAGGTTGCAAAATTCGCAGCAATGCTAGTTTTGGAGTGCCAATCGCTCCTTCTTCCAGCAGATTTTTTACCTTTTGGAAAGCCGATAATGCTCTTCGGTAGTGAGCTACTACCAACCTACAACTACTTTGGGCTACGGCTTTATTAATCATTCGACATTCCTCTACACTCATTGCCATTGGCTTCTCCAAGTACACATCTTTTCCGGCTTCTAGTGCCATTAGAGCGTATTTTAAGTGAGAATCGGGTGGGGTGGCGATGTAAACTGCGTTGATATCAGCTTGTTCTAACATCTTAGCCGCGTTATCATACCACTCCGGTACTTGATGACGACGGGCAAAATCGGCGGCTTTCTCGGCATTACGCCGCATTAAAGCTACTAGTTGAGAGTTCTTTACTTTCTGAAAAGCGGGACCACTTTTTACTTCGGCTACATCACCCGCACCAATCATACCCCATCGAATTGTTTTATTGCTCATAATTTCCGTTTGCTGGGGAAGTTACAAAATCAGAAGATAGGATGCTTCTAATGAAATAGTTTTAAGGTATTTCATCGTACTTTGGTAAAAAGTAGATCACTATGCTATCACACGTTAAACTGAACAAGCCTACCCTTATCCGCTGGAAGGTTTATATCGATCGGGCTCGAATGTATATTGGTTACATACAGTTTTTTATGATCGGGATTGTTTTTATGGAAGCCTTCCGTGACGAACCGTTTGGTCAGTTAATCTTTCGCTACATTTATATCTCCATTCCAATTCTGTTTGTGCTATTCATTGTTGGCTCAATCATTATTGGCTACTTAGATTCTCGCTTTGGGCTGCGAGAAGAAGAATTACGAAACCTATCCAGCTCCAATCCGGTGCTGCGCGATATTCAGCAAGAACTGAAGGAGATTAAACGATCGGTGCAGCATTTGGAGACCGAAAACCCTTCGGAAACGTAAAATTTAGCATGGCAATCCGTAAAGACTTTCTGCAGTATTATCCTGAAACCCGTAAGCAGTGGCGCGATTGGCTAGCTGTGAACCATGCTAATGCGGATGGAGTGTGGATGGTGTACTACAAAAAAGGAACAGGCAAACCCACGGTCACCTACAATGAAGCAGTAGAAGAAGCACTCTGTTTTGGCTGGATTGATAGCGTGCCTAACACACTAGATACTGAGCGATTCAAGCAACTATTTTCACCTCGTAATATCAAAAGCCCCTGGAGCAAGCTGAATAAAGAGCGAGTAGCTTGTTTACTGAAAAACGGCAGTATGACCAATGCTGGATTAGCCAACATTGAGGCTGCTAAACAGAACGGTTCCTGGACAATTTACGACCCAGTAGAAGCTCTAGAAATTCCAGATGATTTACAACATGCTCTAGCCAATAATCCAGTGGCAGAAAAGCATTTTACCGCGTTCGCCCCAACCTACAAAAAAGGAATTCTGTGGTGGATTATCAGTGCTAAACGCCCCGAAACCCGTCAGAAGCGAGTAGCAATGGCCGAGCAAAACCTAAAAGCTAATTTTGATGGATAAAAGCACTCGCACTCGAGTGATCTTTGATTAGGTATACATTTTGCAACTGTTGGGATAGATATAATCAGTTGGACGATGAAACAAAATGTATGGCTATTCGGAAGTTTATTGCTAATAATGGCTTGTTCGTTACAAGCAGTCGAAGAACCAGCATTTAATTTTACCCAAAGTGGAAAGGCTTCTTACTACGCAAACTCTTTAGCTGGAAGACCAACTGCGAGCGGTATTCTCTATCACCCCGATAGTTTAACCGCCGCCCATCGCCACCTTCCCTTCGGAACAGTGGTACAAGTCATCAATCCAGCTACTCAACAAGAAATTACGGTCACTATCAACGATCGAGGGCCGTATCATCCCCATCGCATCATTGATTTATCGCGAGCTGCCGCCAAGCAGATCGGTATTATTCAAGCCGGAGTTGCCCCCGTTACCGTAAAAGCTATACTGCCTACTACGGTTGCCGACAGTTTGCAACAAGTAGTCAAATATGTGAAATAAGAAATATGACAGAACGGGAGTCGGAAGTTGGAAGTTCAAAGAAAGTTGACACCAGAACACACTTCTCCTGTCTCCTGAAACTAGGATATTCTCTCAAATCCTACTAAATCGTAAAGCTATAACCTTAGTCACTTTCAATTATTAACTGTCCATCCCAGAACTTATCTGGGATAAATTTTCAACTGATTAAGTATGTGCGGAATTACCGGATTATATGCTTTCAATGAGCTAGGCAAGTTTCACATGATTAAACTGGCCGCGGCTACCGAGGCTTTAGAGTCACGCGGACCGGATTTTGGGCAGCACGATTTGTTAGATCATGTGGGATTAGGGCACCGCCGTTTATCTATTATTGACACTTCGCGGGAAGGAAGCCAACCGATGAAGGATGCCAGTGGACGCTACACTATCGTATTTAATGGCGAGATTTATAATTATCGAGAACTGCGACAAAAGCTGGAAGGAGCCAATATCAACTTTGTCTCTCAATCTGACACTGAAGTATTGCTGTATTGGCTTATTCACCGTGGTATAGATGGACTAACTGAAGTGAATGGTTTTTTTGCTTTTGCCTTTTTCGATGCCGAAGCGAATCGAATATGGTTGGCTCGTGATAGGTTCGGTATTAAACCATTGTTGTATTATCACGATGAGGATAAGTTTTTCTTCGCCTCCGAGATGAAATCACTGCTTACTTTCGGGGTAGAGAAGCAGCTTGATTATTCATCACTTCATCACTATCTACAGTTAAATTATATTCCAGCACCTTACACTATCTTTCAGAAGGTTCGGAAATTACTTCCGGGTCAATACTTAGAAGTTGCTAAAGGAAATGAAGAGCGAGTGAAAGTAGGTACCTACTACGAACTTACGGCTGATACGCCGGCTCAATCCGTAGGTTCTCTTTCGTATCAGGATCAACAACAGCAGTTACGGAAGTTACTTGATCAATCAGTACAGCGGCGGTTAGTAGCCGATGTACCTTTAGGCTCTTTTTTAAGTGGCGGCATCGATTCATCGGTGATTACCGGATTGGCTCGGCAACACGTAGATTCGTTTAGTACATTTTCCATCGGCTATCGCGACGAGCCATTCTTTGACGAAACCAAGTACGCTAAATTGGTTGCTCAGAAGTTTGATACTAATCATACCGTTTTCTCCCTCACCAACGATGATCTATATCGTCATCTGCACAACGTGCTAGATTATCTGAGTGAGCCGTTTGCTGATTCATCCGCATTGCCGGTCTATATTTTAAGTAAAGAAACCAAGCAGCGAGTAACTGTCGCCCTTTCGGGTGATGGTGCTGACGAGATATTTTCTGGCTACAACAAACATTTAGCCGCTTACCGAGCTATGCATCCGGAATGGGTCGAGCAATTAGTCGCTCAAGGCTCACCGCTGTGGAAGCGAATTCCTAAGTCTAGAAATGGTTGGTTATCCAACAAAGCCCGTCAATTTGAGCGGTTTGCCAAAGGAATGAAGTTGAGTCCTAAAGAACGCTACTGGCGTTGGGCTACCTTTCTGACTTCCGAAAAAGCGAGTCGCCTGTTAAGCAGCAAATCACTACAGCAATTATCATTAGAAGAATCTGAGTCCCGGCAATCTCAGTGGCTTAAGCCCATTTCAAATACGGCTGAAAATATTAATCAGGTTCTCTTAGCCGACACCCAACTGGTTTTGCCTAACGATATGCTTACCAAAGTAGATTTAATGTCGATGGCGAACGGATTAGAAGTGCGGGTGCCATTTTTGGATCATGAAGTGGTAGAATTTGCTTTTCAGCTACCCGAATCCAGCAAAATAAATCGCCGAATGAAGAAGCGAATTGTGCAGGATACTTTCCGGGATATGCTACCGCCTAAACTCTATCAGCGACCTAAGCACGGTTTTGAGGTACCGTTGCTACCTTGGTTCCGTACCGAACTAAAAAGCATCATTACGCACGATCTACTTGACGATCAGTTTATCGAAGAACAAGGCATCTTCAGTGGAGAAGAAATTAAATCGTTGAAAAGGCAGCTATTTTCTTCTAATCCTGGCGATGTGCACGCCACCATCTGGGCACTAGTAGTATTTCAGTGGTGGTGGAAACAACACGGCAGTTAATGTAATGATGACTAATAACGCATACTCTATTATTCATCATTACATTAACTTATGTTTCCGTCTTCGGACTCTGGTTTCCTTCTGCTGTTTTCTTTTCTTCCGCTGAAGGCGTAGGCGCGACAACTACCGGCTCAGCCGGTGGAGGTGTAGTAGCCGTTGTTGTAGATTGTCTGGGTTCGGAATTTTCCTTCTCTACCTCATTTTTGATCTCTTTGGTAGCATTTTTAAACTCTCGCATTCCGGTGCCTAAGCCACGAGCCAGCTCAGGAATCTTCTTAGCTCCGAAAAATATCAAAATGATAGTGACAATCAGTAGAATTTCCCATCCACCCAAACCGCCAATAAATAATAGCGTACTCATAACCAATTTTTTTTGTTATAACTTATATACGAAGAGAAGTCCTGTGGAGTTCGAGCTTAGCTATCAATTTTTAACAGCTTCGCGTTGATTTATAAACTTACAGATCATGTCTATTGATTCATTACCCCTTTCTTCTTGCACAAAATGACCACAATCCCAAGTTTTTACTTCGGCTTGGGGCAACTGATCAGTCCAACGTTTCAAATAATCAGTAGTGATAAATTCATCTTTTGTTCCCCATAGAATGAGCCAAGGTTTTTCACTCAGCCTATCTAGCTTTTCCCACTGTTCTTGATACCACGTCGAAGAACCATACAGCGACTTCGCTAACCGCAGCAACGACTGTCGGGAATGTTTAGTAGGAAAAGGACAAATATAATGCCGATGGATATTTTTAGACAGGGCTTTCTTATCAGCGAACCCTTTTTTTAGTAATACTTTCGGTGAGAAATTAAGGTTTAAATAAAGAAGTTTGCCTAACCAACTACGGGCAATTTTATTAATCTTCTTCACTGCCGGATTAGACGCGGTTTCCCACAGCCAAGTATTAAATAGAACCACTTGTTTAATACGCTCTGGCTGATCTAGTGTGGCTGCTAACCCAATTGGCCCACCAAAGTCGTGAACAACCAGGGTAATATTTTGTAAGTCTAATTGTTGGATGAAGTCTGATAAATTTTGGGCATGCTCTCGGGGGCGACCCGCAAAGTTTTGAGGCTTATCAGATAAACCAAAGCCCAAATGATCGACGGCAATGCAACGGTAACTCTTTGAAAGTTTCTTGATGAAATCACGGTACAAAAACGACCAGGTAGGTGTTCCGTGAACGAATAAGATGACATCGCCTTGTCCCTCATCAATGTAGTGCATCTTACCCGATGAAAGGGAAATATAGCGATGTTCAAAAGGATACAGTTCGGTATCTAACCATTTTGGTGCTGAATTTTTCATGACTGATTTTGTAAAGTAAAACAATGTTTAAATGAAGTTCTCTACAAAGGTCACTGATTACCAAATGGAAAGTCTTGGTCTACACCAAGATTTCAGGTTTTTACGGAATTGAGTAGCTTACTAAAATTGGTAGGATCAATCCGCAAATAGGAGGCTAAATCTTTATGCGGAACCATATTCAGTAAGTGGGGACTACGCTGCACGAAAGCGGTAAAGCGGCTTTGAATATCCAGTGCCATCAGCTCATACTGCCGCTGAACCAACCCAACCAGTATCATTTCGGTGGCTTTCCGTACCAGGGTTTCAATGGAGCGATGTTGCTGCATGAGTTGCTGATGCGACTCGTAGGGAATTCGCAGGAACTTGCTATCGGAGATTGTTTCCAGAAAGTAGTGGGAAGGGGTTTGGGTAATAAACGATTCGGGAATACCCGAAAAGGATGGAGGGTAAGTAAACGCAATCACGTACGGTTTGCCCTGGTGCAGGTAGTACGATTTCTGAATACCATCCTCCACAAAGTAAATGTACCGCTCCGTTTGCCCCTGAAAGGTGATCGTTGTCTTTTTCGAGCAGTGAAACCGCTGCCAGTGCGATAAATAGTCCGCCAAAACCTCATCATCTACCGGATGAATAGCGTTGAAAAAATCAGCAATAGAAGACGAGGTAGACATCATAAAGTATACGAACATTCTGTCCAATATGGTTCTACGAAATACTAATTTAGCAGGGCGTCAATTTTATCATCAATCGAATTTAACTTTTCTTTAGCCTCGACAATTGGTAGCCCCTCCGGCAAGCCCGGTCGTTTATGACCCGTGTGAGTTAACCACGCATCTCTTGAAATTTTCTGACGCTCACTCACTAAATGTAAAATCTGATCAACGTTTTCCGAAGACGGTAACGCTTCCTGAATACTGCTCGCGGTTAGCACGCGGTCTTCTCCTAGAAATAGTAGTATCTCTTTCGCCATTAACCAGTGCCCGGTTGAATTTGGGTGGATTCCATCTTTTGCAAGAAAAAAAGAGGGATCAGTAAGTCGTTGGTCTTCCAGGAATTTTTTCATAGGCCAATGAATATCAATCACGTCCCAATCGGACGTGTATCTATTGCTAATTAGCCAGTCCGAGTAGATGTCCAACACGTTGGCGTAGGCTTCTCCTTTTCGTTCGTCAAATACGGGTGGGGTTACGTGGATTACTGAGATGCCTTTGCTAACTATTTCATTATGCAGCCAGCGAATACCTTCTTTAAATTTATTGAATCGAGCTTCGTCAAATGGCAAGTATATTCCATCGTTCATTCCGTAGCAAGCAATTACCAAGTCAGGTTTGGTGGCTTGTAGCACTCGAGTTAAACGATTGTGCAGATTAGGGCGCGGAAATTTGCCTTCAGCATGGTTAGGCTCGGATAAACCCGATACGGTTTCGCTAGGCAAACCAACATTGATAAATTCTAGCGGCTGACCGTCTTTTAACGTTCTGAAATAGGTTTCTATATAGTTCACATACTCACCATTCCAAGTTATGCTGTTACCCAGAAATACGATCCTTTTTACTGATTCAGGTAATTGATATTCCGATTGAGCACTACCGCTATTTTGAAGCCCATTAAAGAATATCAGGCATAGGATTAGTTGTTTCATTAGGTATGGTACCGTTGGATAACTGGTTTTATTTGGCGTTGGGTGCAAGGTCAGGGATATTGAGATGAACCTAGTTTATAAGACTTTGCGATCTGGTTTGTTATACACCAAAATATTCTATTCCGCGAAGACTTCGTAGTGGGTGACTTTCTCAGGGAAATCGACTAAGTAATTATCATCTTCAGGGTAGTACTTAGCCTTCTCAAAGTGTATTCCTGCAAAATTCTTGATAACCTCCAGATCAGCCCAAAAAGTAACTAAATTAAAATACGCAAATTCCTGATCAGCTCTTCTGAGAGATGTTAGTTTTAAGAAGCCTTCTGTTTTCTTATAATCAGGGATCGCTCGAACTTTCATAAATTCAGTATATGCCTCTAAATGCTCTAATTTGGTTTTACCTTTCCAGACTCTTGCTATCATTTTGTTTTTGTTGTTAATCTAGATTATGCCCAATTAAGCTGATTTGTCCGTTGATTTCAAACTCATTTTCTTGAGATCAGCACACATCACCCTCCAGCTTCTTACAAAAGTATGAGCCAGAAAAGCTAACGGAGTGACAATGGCTACCGAAATATTCATGAATGTTTGGGAAGGTTATTGAGTACATCATCAGTAGTTGCTACAGTACAAAACTCATCATGCAAACTAGCTAGGTGAATATGATGCATTTCTTCCGCCGTTATTAGTTCTCCGTTTACTCCTTTGCGTTCAAAGGTAGCCGTGGCATCCGCTACTAACTGAATCTCAAACCCTAAATTCCCCCCCATCCGAACAGTGGTTGACACACAGTGATCAGTAGTTAGTCCAACTACCACCAGTTGGTTCAATCCCCGTTTTTGCAAGTAACTATCTAGGTCGGTTCCAATGAAAGCACTGTTTACGGTTTTGGTAAAAATCTTTTCATTGGGCAAGGGTTGCACCTCCGGCTTGAACTGGTTACCCGGAAGTTTAGGATGAAGAGGTGATTTTGGGTTGGTAGAATGATGTTGTACGTGAACAATCGGCCACGCCATGGCTCGCCAGGTAGTAAGTAATTG
>CAKZPJ010000107.1 GCA_937138955.1 uncultured Flammeovirgaceae bacterium
TGCCGTTTTGAGTTGTTTTTCCCTTTATTATTGCAACTACTATTAATAAAACAAGGCTTCTGTTCATTTTGTGGATCTTCTCAAACTCCGCTCCATCTACACCATAAACATCATATCTCGAATGGAGGCAATCATACTCCCGATAATTTAGTTGTCTTATGTAAAAAGTTTCATTCTAAGCAACATGGAGGTAGAAACCTTTTTAAATGTTCTAACTTTGAAAAGAGGGAAACGGCTTTTGCTCGAAGGCATAGGGTTCTTAGAGAAGCTGCTAAAAACCACAAAATGGTTAAGTTTAATTATCGAAAATATGGTGGTGAGAAAAGCAAGAGGGTTATTTATCCTGAATCTTTTGAGAAAGTCGGCAAGTCTTTATGCGTAAGAGGTTTTTGCACATTAAGAAACGGTGAGCGCGTTTTTTCAATTCGTAGAATTTCAAACTTACAAATAGTTAAGTAGGAATTGTATGACAGAATGTTTTACTATTACTCACATAGATTTACTTAGAACCATCAAGTATAAAACGGCATATAAAAAGGGCTATAATTCATTGCGGTTTTGTTTTACATTTAGACAATAGTATAAATTTAACAACTGGTTCACAGTAGCATAATTATGCAAATGAGTCCTCTACGAGAACATTAGCAGGTCTTTGTGAGCAACTCAAATATTTATGAGATCAGAAAATACGCTAATATGAAGGATGGATTTATAAACCATTTGAACTATGGAAATCAAACTAAACATAGGATATGAACAGCTGATTGCTATCATTAATCAATTACCCGTTGATGAGATGAATAAACTTAAAGCAGAGATTGAGAGAATCTCCAGAGAAAAGAATAGCAGCACTGCGGATGAGTTAGAACGCCTAATTGCTAATGGGCCAGTGATGAATGATGAAAAACACAAAGAGTTTGAAGAGAACCGCAAAAACTTTAATCAATGGCGAGCGAGCTGATATTATTGGACACCTCAATACTGATTGACTACTTCAGAAAAACGAACAAAAAGAATTCAGATTTCTATCAGTTAGTGGTAGTAAACCAGTACACTTTTGCTGTTTCTGTTATTACCGAATATGAGATATATGTGGGTGCTACTGAAAATCAGATAGGGTTTTGGAACTCGTTTTTCGCTAAGATACGACTACTAAAATTCGACAGTCAATGTGCAAAAGAAGCAGTAAAAATTCAGCAGGGATTGAAGAAAAGTAATAAGATGATTGCTATTCCAGATTTATTGATTGGAGCGACTGCTAAGAGTAGAAGATTGAAAATTGCCACAAAAAATGTGGATCACTTTCAAAGAATACCTGACTTACAAATTATCAGAGAATAAAGAAATGCCCATAACATCCCGTCAGCCACGTGGTTGGTTTGCGATGTGAGATAACGCGATAACCGGACATGCGCGACTACTACCTAGAAATTCTAGAACTTCCACCGGAGGCTACCGAACGAGAAATTAAATCGGCATACCGTCGCCTTTCCAAGCAGTATCATCCTGATCGAAACCCTCAGCAAGATACTTCAGAGAAATTCATTGAAATCACCCAGGCTTACGACTATCTGACTGATATTGAGAAATATGCTCACGCTGAAGCAACTCCTGAAGTTTCTGAGCGAGAGCGATGGCGGCAAGAAGCCCGCGTCCGAATGCGGCAGCAGCGGCAAAAGGAAGCTGCTACTCGCGAGGCACTCATTCATAAGTTACTGTCGTACTTTAATTTTGCAGCAGTAGCTCTGCTAATCTTCAACGGGTTGCTGGCTATTGACTATCTTCTTCCTCGGAAGTCATATCCTCAACAGTCGCTGAAGGTAGAAAAGGTCTTTGAATCGTCAAGAGGTGACCGAACGTATCAGTACGATGATTTGCGCTTTGAAGATTTTACGCTACGCATTGATAAGGGGCTGGTTAAAGCTGACGATTTTTTTGATAAGGCAGTAGTAATGGCTACCGTTATTTTTGGCAAACCCCAGTCTGCCTTGCTTACTACTAATGGACAGACTACTCGTTATGAACCTATCTACAGCGTATATACTTTCTTTGGCTTTATCATTCCCGCTATGCTTCTGATGTTAGGATTGTATAGGTTCGTTATAAAGTCTTCCGACCAAAAGCTTTCGTTAGCCATTTTAATGCTGGTTATATCAGTTATTCAGGTACTGCTATTTTTAACAGTGTAGCGTACTAAGCCGTCACATTAGCCGGATGCTTTTCAGACTGAGCAGGTTCGGCTACATGGGTAGGCAGCACAATTCGGAAGGTAGTTCCCACATTCGTTTCCGAGTGTTTTACGTAGATTTTCCCTTTATGGTAATTTTCTACAATCCGCTGGGCTAACGAAAGCCCTAAACCCCAGCCCCGTTTTTTAGTGGTATACCCCGGAGTAAATACCTGCTTAATTTTAGACTTAGGAATACCCTTTCCGGTATCAGTAATATCGATAACTACCTGTTCGGGATGACTTTGCGTTACCTGGATAGTTAGATCACCTACGCCACTCATGGCATCTACCGCATTCTTGCAAATATTTTCAATTACCCACTCAAAGAGCGAAGCATTAATTCGTACCGGAATATGCTGATTTTTTGACTGCAAGGTAAGGTTCACTTTGGTAGAAACCCGGCTGTGTAGGTAACCCACCGAACTGCTAAGTATTTGGTAAAGATTCTCTTCGGCTAAAGTCGGCATGGACCCAATATTGGAAAAGCGGGAAGTAACCATATTGAGCCGGTTAATATCTTTGTCTATCTCCTCTACCACACTAGGATCGTAAGTTTCGGGTTCCGCTCGGAAGTATTCTACCCAGGCCATCAGAGAAGAAAGGGGGGTGCCTAACTGATGAGCCGTTTCCTTCGCCATACCTACCCAAACCCGATTCTGCTCCGCTGTTCGCGAGTAGCTAAAAACCAAATAAGCAATTAGGGCAAATATGGAAATTACCCCTAATTGAACGTAAGGATAGTACTGAAGCTGAGTAAGTAAAAACGAGTTGCGGTAGTAGACAAACTGTGAGCCAATATACATTTGCGTTTTCGGATGACGCATTTCAATTTCAATTGGCTTATAAGCATCTTGCATTTTTCTTAACTCCCGATCAATAATTCGCTGCCGTTTTTCTTCATCTTCAATCTCTTCTAAACCTAAATTACGAGAGTTAACGTAGTTACCGTAAGCATCCGTAAGAATTACCGGAATGGATTTATTGGGAGTGACTACCTGGGCAAATAGGTATGTAACGTCTTCTACTTCCTGATTAGCGACCATCTCAATGGTATTAGCGTACAAATTGATGTAGCTTCTTTCTCGCTCTTTTAATCCTTCTATCAAACGATTGGTGTACCAGATAGAAAGTGCCGCAATTAAGAGCGACATGACTAGCACTGCTACTCGAATAGTTTTCTTCTTCTGATAAAGGTTCTCTACCTTTCCCAGCGATTTGTTTGAAAAAATTGGCTCCTGCGGTTGGAACCGATTGCCTTTAAATAACCTTGATAACATACTTTAAGCAACGATTACAACTAAACTTTAGTCGCTTTATAACGATTTTTCACAAAAGGTAGAAATAAAGTATTATAGTTCGTAGTACTTTTAGTGTTAATGTGTTTAGGTGCTATAGTACTTAGTTTGTGGTATAGTACAGACTTCAGAGCTTAACCACACCATAATAAAGCACTATAACCACAATGCATGAACACCTGAATACTCTAACACTCAGCACCATAGCACCTTAACACACCCAATATGCTCTCACAACGACAGCTATTTTTAAATCATTTGGGGCAGACTTCGGATTTTCCGCTGATGCTGGAGATCGAACGAGCCGAAGGAGTATATATGCACTCCGCCGAAGGAAAACGCTATCTCGATTTGATTTCCGGTATCGGAGTAAGCAATGTCGGCCACCGTCACCCGAGGGTACTGCAAGCTATTCAGGAGCAGTTAGATCGCTATCTGCACCTGATGGTCTACGGAGAGTTCGTGCAAACTCCCCAAGTGCAACTCGCCGAAGCCTTAACTCAAACACTGCCTGATCCGCTCAATGCTTGTTTTTTTGTAAATTCGGGTAGTGAGGCGATTGAAGGTGCGCTGAAGTTAGCCAAACGCTATACCAGCCGACCTAACTTAGTTTCCTGTTTTAATGCGTATCACGGTTCTTCCCACGGAGCATTATCAGTGAGTGGTAGTGAGCAATTTAAGCAGGGCTATCGTCCGCTGCTACCGGGCGTATCGCATATTTGCTTCAACAACACTGAAAACTTTTCCCAGATTGATGAACAAACCGCTGCGGTAGTGGTAGAAACCGTGCAGGGCGAAGCCGGAGTACGGATAGCCGACGCTGGTTACTTCCAAGCCCTTCGTCAGCACTGCGATGCCGTAGGTGCTTTACTGATCTTGGATGAAATTCAGGCAGGTTTTGGTCGCACTGGTACCTTCTGGGCATTTGAGTCATATGGCGTAGTACCCGATATTATGGTCGCAGCCAAAGGCATGGGCGGTGGTATGCCAATTGGAGCGTTCATCGCTTCACAAGAAATTATGCAGGTGCTGAAAGCCAATCCTATTCTCGGACATATTTCTACCTTCGGCGGACACCCGGTAAGCACCGCTGCCTCACTCGCCACCTTGCGCATTATTCAAGAAGAAAATATACTGGAGCAGGTTCCGGCTAAAGCCCAGCGAATTACCGAGCAACTTCAGCATCCGGCTATTCGCAGCATCCGGCAGCGAGGCTTAATGATGGCCATTGAGTTTGAGTCTTTTGATATACTTAAACCTGTTATTGATCGAGCCATTGAACTGGGCGTACTCACCGACTGGTTTCTGTATTGCGATAATGCCATGCGGGTAGCTCCCCCGTTAACAATTCAGCCCGCCGAAATAGACGAAGCCTGCGCCATCATTCTTCAGGCAATAGAAGATGTAACAGTTCATGCTTAGTAAGAATTAAAATTTACTTCACTTAACTGAAAAACCCATCTATTAAGGGAAAATCTTACTGTTTGAGCGCGGCGAGCCACCGGAGCAGTTTCAAGATTTCCAGGATTTTTGTGCCCCACGCCGGGTCTACTTTTCATCAATGGAAAAACGATCCGCCGTCGCGGTAGAAGCCTGCCCGGGTCTCGCCAGACCAGCTCAAGGGCGAGAATCTGAAAATCAAGCATTTATAACTACTTTGCTATAATTCGAAGTTCACGCTTAATCACACGTGCTACGATCACTAATTTTTTTATGAAAAGGTCTTGCTTATTAACTATAGCAACCGGATTAATTTTACTCCTAAGTTTACTTGGTAGCTGTCGTTCTTCCTCCGAAAAGCCAACTACCAAATCAAGCAAGTTTGAAACAGGGGTTTCACTGGGGTTAGTTGAGGACGGTCGCTTAGAGGAAGTTTCAGGTTTGGTTGCTAGTCGGAGCCAGCCAGGAATGGTATGGGTACACAACGATAGCGGCAATCCAGCGGCAATCTATTTGTTAGATAGCCAAGCAAGAGTACAAGCGTCTTACGTACTCGGTGAAGCCCAACGCGACTGGGAAGATATAGCCATTGGTCCCGGCCCTGTCGAAGGAATTAACTATTTGTATGTAGGTAATATCGGAGATAACTTTACGCTACACTTCCGAAATTATATCTACCGTTTTCCTGAGCCTACCGCTGTAGATAACATTGATACGATTCGGCAGATAGACACGATCGCTTTTGTGTACCCAGATGAACAGTGGGATGCCGAGACTTTACTGCTAGACCCGCTAACTAAAAACCTGTATTTGCTCTCTAAAGAAATGTCTCACACTCGCATCTACTGTTTGCCTTATCCCCAGCGAACCGATACGGTAATGATAGCCGAGCACGTACTTACCATTCCATTTAAAGGTGAAAATCTGCTGGATCGTCTGGTAGCGGGAGATATTTCGAAAGATGGGCGGGAGCTTTTACTA
>CAKZPJ010000108.1 GCA_937138955.1 uncultured Flammeovirgaceae bacterium
ACATCTGACTGCTGGTCCATTTCAATAGGTTGTCTAGCATATTAGCTGTGTTCTCTACAGTAGTAGCAAGAGAGCCAAAAATCTGGGGTATTTCTTCGGGTGAAAGCCCCCCGCTGTCAAGCACGTTGATAATTCCTTTCAAGGAGTTGAGAGGGCTACGAAAATCGTGAGAGATAATTGAGAGTAGCTTATTTTTAAGTTGGTTTAAACGACAAAGATCTTGATTCTGGTCTTGTAACCGTAGCTGCTGCACTTGCAGTTGTTCGTTGTTTGCTTCTAATTCTTCTTTATGATTGGCTAGTTGCAAACTTAGTGTTTTGCGATGTTGGTAGAAAATATACACCAGAATGAAGCCACCTAGCAATAATAGGGCAATTAATGTAGCACCAACTAGGTAGGTCGTCTGCCATTCAATGTGGGCTTTGTTTATGGCGTTATCTTTTTCTAATAGCTCAATCTTGGTGTTAGCCCGCATTTGTTCCAGCTTATTTATAGCTTTACTGGTTTCAACAGAGTACACACTATCTTGGTAACTTAATTGTACTGATCTATACTCGTGAGCTTTCTCGAATTCCCTCAATGTAGAGTAGTAGTCAGCTAATAGTTTAGCCGACTCTCCTATCTCGAGCAAATCTTTATTAGCTACTGATAGATTATAGGCCTGAGTAGCTGCGAAGATAGCCGTATCATATTCTGAGCGGGCCCACTGCACGTGGGCAACTAGTTGCCAGGCTTGTAACTTATCGTTTTTGTCTTGCTGGCACAGAGCAAGATCTAAGATGTAATAAGCATTGTACAAGGATTCGTCAAGTTGACCCCTCCTAATTTTAATATGCGTAATGCCATATAAGGGTAGAAGGGCGGCACTTCTATCGTGTTGTTGATTAGCCCATTCTAGTGACTGATGGTAGTATTCTAGGGCTACGTCCAAACTATCAAAATCCCTACCCCAAACGGTCCCGATATTTGAGTATAAGTAAGCAATATTGATAGTATCTTGAGCCGCTAAACTTGCTTTTAGCCCTTTCTCATAATAATTAAGTGCTTTGTAAAATTTCTTTTGGGCGGTATAAAGGGTGCCAATACTACAGTATATGGTTCCCAAACCTTCTTCATTTTCTAATTTCTCATAAATTGCTAGGCATTGGTGGTAACTTTCTAATGCTTGTTCGTAGTTGCCTTGCCGATCATAAATAGCACCTAGAAAATTAAGGGCCTCTGCTAACGATAGTAAATCACCGGGGTTATGCTGGCGATAGATATTGACTGCTCGCTCAAGACAGTAGACGACACTATCATAATGCCCGAACGCTTCGTACGCATGTGCTAATGAAATATACAGTAGTCCTAAAGTATCTGGTTGCCCCTGATGTTGAGTATACTTTAGAATTTTATATGCGGTTGATATTGCTTTGGCGGGCGAATCGCGAGCAATTGTACTTAGCGTACTAAGAATTTCGGTCTGCTTTTGGGTCGGTACTCCCACAAATGCCTGGGCAAGGCTATCAAAATTATGATCTTGTGCCAAGGCTATCCCGTTAGGCCAAAAAAGCCAACAGTAAATTACTAACCAACCACACTTATTCATATTTTTTCAGATCAGGTTTTCCCTACCTAGCATTTGCCAAAGTGATGCAATGCTACTATAATCTGGTTGCAAAAAAGGGAAATACTCGTAGAAAGGAAAATTACTTTCTCATAGGAAATCACATTGTACTGAAAAAAGAATAAGTATCACTTAACTATTTTGATGCATTGGATAAATAAACTGAACCAACTCTATTAATATTATTCTCTCAGGGCAAATAATACTAATTTATGTAGCGTTGGTGATGGATTTACCACTCTGTGGGTAGGGGGGAAATTGCTGAGGGTGAGTAACTAGGGTGAAGTGAAACGTAGATCCCTTTTTGTGCTCGCTTTCTACCCATATTTCTCCCCCATTAATATTCACAAACTCTTGACAAAGGATTAAGCCCAAGCCAGTACCCTTTTCATTATCAGTACCATAGGTAGTATGCTCCTTCAACTGAAATATCTTATCCATATTTTCGGTACTCATACCAATACCAGTATCAATTACTGAAATAGTTACTTTGCCATTTTCCAGGAAAGCTTCTATCGTAATAGAATCATTTTTTGAAGTAAACTTGATAGCGTTAGAAACTAAGTTTCGCACAATGAGCCGTACCATCTCGGGGTCAGCATAAACCGATAGTGCTGAGTCAATATTACAGTAAAGGGCCACTCCTTTCTTTTCAGCCAAAATAAGTTGAGAGCTAATAACTTCTTTCACTATTGTAGACAGATTAATGTGTTCTGGCTCTACTCGTATTCCCTGCATCTGGTTGCGAGTCCACTTTAAAAGGTTGTCTAACATATTGGTGGTATTTTCCACTTTAGAAGCGAGCGACTCAAATACTTGCTCAATCTCTTCGGCTGAAAGAGCGTGGCTGTTCAGCATGGCAATCACTCCTTGTAGCGAGCTTAACGGACTACGAAAATCATGAGAGATAATAGATAGCAGTTTATTTTTAAGACTATTGAGCCGAACTAAATCCTGATTTTGACCTTGCAACTGCTGCTGATGCTGTCGGAGCTTATTGTTCATTTGGGTGAGCTGTTCATTGCTTTTGGCGATTTGCTCTTTTTGGGTGGATAGCTGTGAACTGATTCTTTTACGTTGCTTATTAGTTCTATACAAGAATAGCAAGCCACTAAGCAGCAATAAAGCAGTTACAGAAGTAGCTATTGAGTAAACCATTTGTCGTTCAATCACTGCCTCCCGTTCAGAAATTTGCGCCTTTTTAAGGGCATTATCTTTTTCTAACTTTTCAATCCTAGTATCGTCGCGGGTACGTTCTAGGTTAGAGATAATCTTGCTCTTCTCAAAGGAGTAGATACTATCTTGGTAAGCCATTTGAATAGCCTGATATTCATAGGCTTTCTCAAAATCACCCATTTCAGAATAATAGTCAGCTAGTAGCTCTCCCGATGTGCTAATTTCCATAGAGGCTTGACTGGTTATGGCTAAGTTGTAGGCTTTAGTAGCTGCTCGAACCGCTGCTTGACGCTCCTGGCGAGCCCATTGTGCCTTAGCTAGTAACTGCCAAGCATATAGCTTGTCGTTAGTATTTTGCTGCCTTTGTGCCAAATCTAAAATGTATTGGGCTTTAGATAAAGCTTCGTCAAGTTCCCCTCTTTTTATTTGAATATTAGCTATTCCGTACAAAGGAATAGCTGCAACAGCTTCATTATTCTGTTGCTCGGCCCAATCTACAGCACGTTGATAATAACCCATTGCTAGGTCTAGGCTATCAAGATGTTTTCCCCATATCATACCAATATTAGAGTATAAATAGACAATATTTACAGTATCCTGAATAGCCTGACTAATCTCCAAGCTTTTTTCGTAATACTCAATTGCCTGAAAATATTGTTTCTGAAAGCTGTAGATATTACCGATATTGAGATAGGCAATGCCTAGTCCTTCTCGATCTCCCTGCTCTTCCCAGATAGCTAAGGCTTTGTAGTAGCTTTCTAAAGCTTCGGGATAGCGCCCTTGAAGATCATACGCAATTCCAGCCAGATTCAGCATTCTAGCTAGTTGAAGTGACTTATTGCCTACTTGGCGAATAGTATTAATTGATTCGTCGAGGACATGAAGAGCGCTATCGTATTTGCCTTTGTTGTAGTGAGCGACAGCTAGATTGTAATCTACTTTGGCTAAAGTATCAGGGATACCCAAATTCTTCGCTTGCTGTTTAATTGTCTGTCCTACCACCAGCATCTGCTTAGGCGTTTTCCGTAGATCCTCTAATATAGTAGCCTGTTTGGTAGAGTCAGCCTGAAGATAAACACGAGCCAAACTATCAGCATTAATAGATTGAGCCGTACTTATTGTTCCGCTGAAGCAAAAAAATAAGAAGCTGAAAAGAATTGATAGACGACTAATCATACCCAAATACAACGAATCTCTCATCTAAAAAGTGTAAGCTAGTTGCTCATCAGTCATATAATGACTAATTAATGCAATTAAGTTAATAAAGTATTTTGAAGAAAGTTGTATTTGGAATAAAAGTACGTGGTATGAGAAGAACTATACCGGTTCTTTGTGGTTTTTCAGCGTAGAGGGTTGAGCCATCCATCCCCACTTACTACAATGTTGTTTCATAGAAGCTTTGAACTTTTCCCGATCTTCAGGAGGCATATTACGCCACTTTTCTTCAAATTTACGCTTCCAGGCTCGTTTACGGGCTATGCTACCTCCACCCCAGCGACCTTGCCCCAAACTGCTAAAAAGTATTTTTGATAGCACTATTAAGCCTATTGACTGCCCAAACGAAATGGATGGACCATTAAATAGCGATGGTACTAACCAATTCCAAAGTAACATCACAACTGTACTAAGTGCCAAAATGACGATGGCTATTAAGGCGATCATCTTAAAAAACCAATATACTTTCATTTTTAATTAATGTTCATGGTTTGATTTAATTGCGTAGATCGTCGTATAAACTTTGAAGCCTCTTCCGTAGAAATAATACGGCGTACCGCTTACGTGAAAGTAAAGTATTGACTGATGTTTTGGTAGCGGCACTGATTTCTTTGTAGCTAAGGTCTTCAAATTCGTGCATCACAAACACCTCTCGCTGCTCTTCCGGCATCTCTTCCAGTGCATCTTCTACTGCATGCCAAATTACCGAGCGCATCAATTCACTTTCGGGATGACTGCTGAGATCAGATAGCATATCCTCCAGCCGTAAGGCAGTTTCACCTTCGGCAAAACTTGCCGACTGCTCGCTAAAGTTGCGGGGCTTCTTTTTACGATACCGGTCTGTAATCTTATTGCGAGCTACGGTAAATAGCCAGGAGGTGACTCGGTCAATAGACTTAACCGTTCGGTAGGCTTCCGTAAACTGATAAAATACGTCTTGTAATATATCTTCGGCTTCTTCTCGGTCGGGTATTCGCTGCTGGATAAAGCTTAACAAACGCGGACGTTCACGTTGTACTGTTAAACTAATCTCACTCTCCTTGCGCGGAACCAGACCACCGGTTAAACTCAGTGCTTCCATGATTCTTGGTAAGACGTATTAACGCAAAAAAAATTGTAAAGGTTAAGACGGAGACCGGATTCCGAAGACTGGAAGACGCGGAAAGGAGGACGGAATACGGAAACCAATAATTTGTTTATTCTCCGTACTCCCTTTTCTCCATATCAGTTGCGCCCAGACTCCAGAGTCCGGTCTCCGGCTTCCGTTTCCTTAGGAAAGCCCCGGTCGCGCATGAGTGCATCGATCTCAGCATTGCGACCTCGGAACTGGCGGTAGGCTTCGGAAGGGTCCATTGCATTGCGCGGAGCAAAAAGGTACTTTACTAATTTGTCAGCAAGCTCTTTATCGTAGAACCCGTCCGGGGCATCGGCAAAAGCTTCGGCAGCATCGGCAGTGAGTACATCAGCCCACATATAGCCGTAGTAAGCCGTTGCGTAGCCCTCGCCGGAGAATACGTGACTGAAGTGGGGAGTGCGGTGGCGCATTACCACTTCTTCGGGCATATTCATAGCCGCTAGAGTTTCTTTCTCAAACTGATCTACATCCAAGTTTTCTGGGTCAGCCAAATGAAGCTTCATATCTATTAGCGCGGAGGCTAAGTATTCGGTAGTAGCGAAGCCCTGATTGAAAGTATCCGCTTTTTTAATCTTGTTGACTAGTTCCTGGGGCATTGGCTCGCCCGTTTCGTAATGAACTAGGTAATTCTCAATTACCGGATCGGTAGATAGCCAACGTTCTAGCAGTTGCGATTGAAACTCGGTGTAATCGCGAACCCCGCCGTTGAGGGTAGGGTAGCGCACATTGGATGAAAAGAAGTGCAGGGCATGACCAAATTCATGGAAGAAAGTGGTAGCATCATCCCAGGAAACCAATACCGGTTCGCCGG
>CAKZPJ010000109.1 GCA_937138955.1 uncultured Flammeovirgaceae bacterium
ATAAGTGGAACTGTAGTTTGGTTGTGAGTAGCATCTCCTCCGAAGCCGCGTCGGAGCCGGGTTGTCTTTTCTACGATGGGATAATCAGCTAATGCCTCAGTAAGTAAAGCCGGAGAGGAAGCCGTTTGATTGCTGAAGCCCGGTTGGGTAATGATCCGATAGATACGATCCTTGTGTCGGTGAAACTGATCGTAACTCTTCTGTTCAGCTAGCATAGTAATGATGAGTAAGCAGATAGACATGCCAGCAGCTAAACCGAAGATATTAATAAAACTGAATAGCTTATATCTTAGCAGGTTTCGGAAGGTCACTTTGAAGTAATTTCTAAACATGGCGGTATGATTGATAGGATCGTATTTTCTTTTTCGGATATAGTCAGGGTGCAGAAACATGAGCACGTTAAGCCAATAAAGTAGCTGTGCTTGCCGCAACCCCTTCGCTTCCACTCGTCGCTGGAAGAGTTCGTATAAATCACCCTCTACTTCATCTACTAATTCTGGGCGGCAGTACCAGTGCAAGAAGTGGGTAGCCCACCTAGGAGGGTGAGGGCGATATGAGGGTTTGTTACTCATTGTTAAATATCACCACCTTCCCACACAATGCGAGGAACTGCTTGCCACAGAGCGTTACGCATTTGCTTAGCTTCGCGTAATGCTTCTTTGCCCGAATTGGTAATGGTAAACAGCCGCTTCTTTCGTCCGCCTCGCTCTTCGGTGGCTCCACCCATCTGCGAATGGAGGTAACCTTTTTGCTCCAGGCGCATCAGCGTCTTATGTACCGAGCTGATGGTTACTTTGCGGTAGGTGCGTTGCTCGATTTCGTCGGTAATGGCTAACCCGTAGGCATCGTCGTAGAGAATGCCTACGGTCAGCAAAACGATCTCTTCAAATTCGCCCAGATGGTTGCGTTGATTCATTTGTTTCACCTTTGTCTATTTTGTATTGGCAAGCACAGTGCCAAGGTGATAAAGCGAGAAAAGTGGACAAATGGATGAAGGTTACTGTCCGATTCCGATCAATGGTTGTACAGTATCGGACAAACAGTCTGGTAAAAGAATAAATATGATAGCGGAAGTGAGGGACTAATCGAAAAATTGCCACTTAATTCCCAGATCAATGGCTAACGGCTGACCGGGGTAAAATGGAGTAGTAAAGTAGCCATCTTCGAAATCGAGTAACCCAGCACTAACTTGAGGTATGCGGACAAACAAGCGGGCGGTGCGCACTTTTAGGTTAACAAATACATCAGCAATGGGAAAACTTTGTCCGTTAGGCAGTGGTAACGGAAAGTTTCCAATCAGACCAAGATTATCAAGCCCGTTGGGCTGCAAGAAAAACTGCTGCGTAGCTACATCGTAGTCGTAACCTAAATACGAACTGGTGTAGTGAATATCCGTACCGATTTGCAATACGATTTTTCCATTCAGAAAAATGTTTTCGTAGTACAATCGAGCAAACGCCGTTAGCTCGGGTACGGGATAAACGTCCGCCGCCCGTCCGCTGGTCAGCGTATAAATAGCTTGCCCCTGAAAGTGCATCTTCTTCAGAAAATCAATGCGAACTTCAGCTCCTGGTGATAGTACCTGTACCGCGCCACCTGCCTGTTCGGGATACGCTTGCCGACTGTTTAGCGTAGTATCGCGCCGATAATAAATGGGGCGGTTAATATTAGAAAGAGTAGCGAACGGACGTAGGTAGATATTAGGAAATGGGTACTCTAGTGAACCGGAGATCTGATCGATAGCCGTAGGCTCAAACGAATTTCGCCAGTAGTTATGGTTGCCGACAAATTGCTGGTCAGCAAATGTGGGCAACATCCGCGCTCGGGTAGCTCGAGCTTTCAGAATGGGATTGTTAAACTCGGCCTCTATTTGGTAGCTTTCGGTATTCAGGTATTCTACGCCACCGCCTAAAAAGGTGCTATCACCTAAATCAAATCGTAGGTCAAATCCGGCGTAGAGTTCGGTAAAATCTTCACCGTCTACTTGGTTTTGCCCGAAAATAGGTAATGTCTGTACCGTATCTTGGTTGTAGTAAACAATCGGGCGGCGGATGCGGTAATGCACGCTATAAAATAAGTTACCCAAACTACCCTTTAATCCTACTTCGTTATCC
>CAKZPJ010000110.1 GCA_937138955.1 uncultured Flammeovirgaceae bacterium
ACTGGCCGGAAAAGCGGGAGCATATTTACTACGAAGCCCCTACGCCCCAATTGGGTAGCCAGCCACTTGCTGCTATCCGCACTGAGCAATATAAATACATTGAAACGTACGATGAAACAGATTCTACCAGAGTTGTATTCCAAGAGCTTTACGATCTGCAAGAAGATCCAAATGAGTTAAACAACTTAGCTTTGAACTTAGCCTACGAGCAGATTACTCAGCGATTACAAGTTACTTTACAACAAGAAAAGCAAAATTATTACTGAGAGTGGCTCTTCGGAATTTTTTCAGAAGGTTATCGTCCTATAATAACTCTAAGCTTATCGGTTTAGAAAGATTAACGGAGCAATTTACGTAATCGCCTCAATCTAATCCATCACGTTCTCCCATTCAAATACATCTTTCCAATCATCCTTAAAAATGCGAGGGATTCCGTAGACAATGGCTTTCTGAGCAGCATCGGAAAAGACTCCGCCCGGTAGCTGGTCGAACAGCAGTGCTAACTCAATATTAATATGGCCGAGGAAGAAATCGTAGGCCGCTTCCTTAGGTACGCCCTTGGTTACTACGGTATCTACCGCTTTTTTCATCACGGTGACTACCGCAGCCCCGAGGGTTTCGAATAGAGCTGGCTCCAAAATACCCATTTGTTCAATGGTAACTCGGTGGGCTTTCGTCACAGGCTTATACATTTCTTTAGCTAATGTTCACCCACAGCATAATCTTCCTCTGATCCCTGAATGAGGGCGCGCACAATAGACTGCTTGGCGGCAATACCACTAAAGTAATCGTAGTGGGCATTCTCTTTGGGTTCCCAGTTAAACACAGATGGATGCGAAGGATGAGCCGCAAAGTAAGTACCGTCATCGCGTTCGGGTAAGTGTCCGGCGCAAGGAGCGGTCGGGTCTAACGTAACCACCATTGCCCCAGATTTCACCTGAGGAACAATCTTCGGATTGAGAGACGCTCACGCCTTTTTCCTGCAAACGAGCCACCCCCGCTTCACTTACCTCCAGATAAGAGACATCGTAGTCTTCATTTCATTGAAGATTAGCGGTAGTTCGTATCCCCATTTTTCCTCCGGCTCCAACCAGAACAGTTTTTTTCATGATATTAAAGTGTTTAAGTGTTGTAGTTCAATAGTGCTTAGCCGGTCAGTGTTAAATGTTGTGTTCAAATGTACGGGTACTCATACCACCACCACTTTTACAAATCGGAATACTTGTTGCCGCTCTTGGAGAAGATGCTCACCGGGCCCCGGCGGCCGCCTTTTTTAGTATATCGCGCTCAACTTCTGCTTCTCGCAACTGCTTTCTTAAAATTTTACTATACTACAAACCTAAAGGCGGCGACCGTCAAGACACTTTCAAAACGCCACGGGACGCCCCGCTTACTAATAGGTCTGAGGCAATTGCCTTTACCTGAATTTCTATGGCACCGGCCACCCGGTTGAAGCTTATCTTGATAAAACCAGCCCAAGTCTAAATCTCGGTATAGGTCATTCCTAGCGTCGGTCTGAGTGCACTTAGGCTGGGGATCGAGTGATGAGTATGTGGATAACTTTGCAAGTTACCCACATATTCACACCTTAATAGCAATGATTGAATAGTTGCTGGTAGTGGTTAGAACGGATTTGTAGGGGTGATTTAGTAATTATTAGCTTCCCTATGCGCCTGTTATCTGGTTGCAGATTCGTCTTTGATACTGGCTTTGAAATACTGATTGAGTTTGTTAACTAGCTGAGATGTTAGAAAAGTCAAATTGCCTTGCACAAGCTAGAGATACAAATAACGACCGTATTGTTTACTATGTTAGTGTAAAGAGTTCAATCTTTTCTAACACAGAAAGTTGTTAATTGACAGAAATGATTCTTCAGTATTGTTCTGACCTTCATTTGGAATTTCCCGAGAACCGCTACTGGTTAGACAAAAATCCATTAGAGCCAGTAGGAGATATACTTGTTATCGCGGGTGATACGCATTATTTAGGCCGAGATTATCAGAAGTTACCAATCTGGAAAGAGCTTGCTAAGCAGTTTGAAGAAGTATACGTACTACCGGGCAATCATGAATACTACGGTGGCTATGATTTGTCTAACCATAGTGGGGAGGTGAAGCAACCGTTACGCCGGAACGTCTGGCTGGTCAATAATACTGTCATAGATAAGCCAGATGTACAATTAATTTTTACAACGCTTTGGTCAAAGATAGAACAGCACGTAGCCCCAGTGTTGTTGGGCATGAATGACTTCAAACGGATTCGCTATCAGGGTAAGGTCATTGGAATTGACCATTATAATCAGTTGCACCAGAATGCCCTTACGTTCTTAATTCACGCGCTGAAAGAGAATAGTGATAAAAAGCAAATTATAGTATCTCACCATTTGCCGAGCGAGCACTGTAATGTAGATGAATATAAAGGCAGCCTATTGAATGAAGCTTTCTGCGTAGACATGACTTCTTTTATTGAAACTTCTGGTGTAGACGCCTGGATATATGGCCATAGCCATAGAAACTTGCCCACCTTCAATATTGGACAAACTAGCATGCTTACGAACCAACTTGGTTACGTGCACTATGGCGAACATAGCTCATTTCACCGGAATGCTTGGGTAGAAGTATGAAAAACGTTCGGGTTTCTGACACAATTAATATAGCGTCATATGGCTACCGAAGCGGGTAAAACGTTCACCGCTTGCCCCTTGGTGTACCGGCTATTGAAGCATGCGAATGCCAAACGCATACTGTTTCTGTTAGATACGAAAAACCTGGGTGAACAGGCCGAACAGGAATTTTTGCGGTACCAGCCAACGACGATAACTGAAAGTTTAGCGAACGCTATAACGTTCAGCGGCTTAGTTCCAGCTATATCGCTATTGAACTTATTGATCGGATTGGTTGAATTAGAGATTAAAGCAACTGGTAAGCAATCCTTTCAATTTCAGTCTAGACAAATTACAACGCAACTGTCCGGGATTTCCAGTTAGTTGAGCTCTCGACACCAATGACAAGTTATCGCAAATTTTGCGACAACTGCCGGATAAAAAGTAGAATTGTCATATCACCCTGGTTTACCCTTTACTTTGTTACAAGATTTGCCAGAATTTACCCTTACTCTGTTACAAACACTTGAGATTTCTAGTATCCATTGTTATTTAAGAGAACGATAGCGCAGCATCTGGCGGAATGGAAGCAGAAGCCTAATCGGAAACCGCTTATACTACGGAGCGCCCGGCAGGTGGGGAAAACTACGCTCGTTCGGCAGTTTGGAGAATCGTACCAGCAGGTAATCTTCCTCAATCTGGAAAAGCCCAATGATCGACGCTTTTTTGAGGACTACAACGACGTTCGTACCATTACTGAAGCCCTGTTTCTTTACCGGAACCTGTCTTCGCCTCAGAAAGATACGCTACTATTTATTGATGAAATTCAGGAATCGCCCGAGGCTATTCACCTACTACGGTATTTTTACGAAGAACTGCCGGACTTACCGGTGATGGCGGCCGGTTCACTGCTGGAATTTGCCATGAGCCAGGTATCCAGTTTTCCGGTAGGGCGGGTAGAATACCTATATCTGCATCCGCTTAACTTTCCCGAGTACCTGGAGGCCACTGGGCATCAGACGGCGCTTAAACAACTTCACGAAGTACCGCTAAAACCCTTCGCCCATACTACGCTATTAGACTTATTTCATACCTATGCTATTATCGGCGGTATGCCTGAGGTAGTGCAGACCTACGTAGCGCAGGATAGCCTGATTCCGCTGCCCACGGGATACGAAAGCATTTGGGGCACCTACC
>CAKZPJ010000111.1 GCA_937138955.1 uncultured Flammeovirgaceae bacterium
TATCAGCGTGGTTGAAGCTCCC
Source organism: uncultured Flammeovirgaceae bacterium (assembly GCA_937138955.1). Taxonomy (GTDB): domain Bacteria; phylum Bacteroidota; class Bacteroidia; order Cytophagales; family Cyclobacteriaceae; genus Tunicatimonas. Next base: position 23 of record CAKZPJ010000111.1, read on the forward strand.
AATCATGCATAGTAGGTAGCGATCATCTTCTCTGGTGGTGCCTCCGTACACAAAAAATGTCTTATCTACCTCAGGCGCGTAAATTGCTAATGGCTTGTGTTTGGCAGTGTAGGTGCCTAATCCTCCGGAGTATTTATCGCCGTATTCGTAAAACTGCCCCAGGGTAAACCAGATTCCTTTGTAACCATCTTGTTTTTGATTATTGAGATTGGATGACTGAGCTATAGACTGAGAGTAAACGGTAAAGAATAGCAAGGTAAATCTGATGAAGATAGAAACCTGTCTGGAGGGGAATGAAGTATTCATATAGTTTACTGGTTGTGCTTTCAATCCCCAAATTTACTAAGTTTACCCAAGAACTACACTTTCCCAACTATGAGTATTCAATGCCACGCGGCTATTGCTACGGGTGACGGCACATTTATTATAGATCAAATTGAGGTACAAGACCCCCAGGCTGACGAAGTACTGGTAAAGGTTAAAGCCTCCGGTATTTGTCATACCGATTACGATTCTTTGAACTGGGGTAAACCTGTAGTGATGGGCCATGAAGGTGCCGGAATAGTTGCCAAATTAGGTAGTGCGGTTAGCTCGGTTGCGGAAGGAGATCGGGTAATTCTCAACTGGGCTACGCCTTGCGGTGAATGTTTCCAATGTCAAAAGCAAAATGAGCATCTCTGCGAACAAAACTCTCCGGTAGTAGCCGGAGGAAATGGATACACGCCCGGACACGCCCACCGGGAAGGAACCCGTTGGCAAAACCAGCCCATTGATCGCTCATTCAACTTGGGAACGATGGCTGAATACGCATTGGTCAAAGAGTCAGCGATTGTAAAGAACCCTTCCGAAAGTATGTCATTTCCCGCGGCTAGTATTATTGGTTGCGGAGTGATGACCGGAGTAGGTTCCGTACTCAATTCAGCCAGAGTTCCATCGGGGGCATCAGTAGTGGTTTTAGGCTCGGGTGGTGTGGGACTCAATGTAATTCAAGGAGCGAAGCTTTCGGGAGCAAACCCAATTATCGCTATTGATATTAATGAGCACCGTCTGAAGATGGCGAAGCAATTCGGGGCGACCCACACTATCCAAGCCAACAAAGGCGACCAGGGTTTATTACAAGCGGCTCAAAAGGTGAAAGAAATGACGCAGGGACGCGGTGCCGATTATGCTTTTGAGTGTACGGCTATTCCTGAGTTAGGAGCCGCTCCTCTAGCCATGGTTCGCAATGCAGGAACCGCCGTACAGGTGAGCGGTATTGAGCAAGATATTACGATCGATATGCGGTTATTTGAATGGGATAAATTGTATCTCAACCCATTGTACGGAGGTTGTCAACCTCTTACTGATTTTCCTAAACTGGTTGACTTCTATGATAAGGGCGAACTTATGTTGGAAGAGCTTATTACTCGCACCTATCCCCTAGATCAACTAGCTCTAGCTTTTGACGATATGCTAGGTGGAAAAAATGCTAAAGGCGTACTGGTATTTGACTAATTTCCCCATCCATGTTTAGAACTACCGAGCTATCCGATCCAGACTTTGAAATTAATAACCTTCGCTTCATTACCGTAAAGACTCCAAATCTAAAAGGACGAGGCGATATATGCGTATTTGTTTCACCCGGTTTGGATGAATCTCACCTGAACGTTCCGTTAGTCATTCTACTCCACGGCGTTTACGGTAGTGCCTGGATTTGGGCGATGAAAGGTCGAGCGCACCTTACTGCTCAAGAGATGATTGAGAAGCAAGAAATCAGACCAATGATAATTGCAATGCCCTCGGACGGATTATGGGGCGATGGTTCAGGCTACTTAGCCCACGATGGTTATGATTTTGAGCAGTGGATTGTCTCCGATGTCCCCGCTGCCGTGCAGGAATGTATTGAGGCAGTTAGCAGCGAATCCCCGTTATTTATTGGTGGTTTATCGATGGGAGGATTTGGTGCTTTGCGATTAGGTTGTAAATATCCTGATCGCTTTCGGGCAGTTTCCGGACATTCCTCTATTACCTCAGTAGAGCAAATGTCCATGTTTGTGGAAGAAGCTCAGGAACACTATCAAACCAAAAACGAAACTGATCATAGCGTGTGGAATACCATACAGGCAGCTACCTCCTACCCTACCCTCCGTTTCGATTGTGGCACTGAAGATCAACTGATTGAGTTTAACCGAGAACTGCATCAGCAACTTGTTGATGCCAAAATTGGGCACATCTACCAAGAGTTTTCGGGAGGACACGAATGGCCTTACTGGCAAACCCATCTTCAGGATAGTTTGCGGTTCTTCAATAATCAGCTTTAAAGCCCCTATTTACTTTAGAAAGCTGCTCGAGCAACGTAGAATCGTGCTTTAAACCAGTCTTGATATCGTTGATCTTAGGCCAAGCTAGGTCGGGATAAAACTGATGCCCACCATCACCTTCTACCAACATAACCTGACCTAGCGCATCCTGCCGTCGGTATATCGCTTGAGCGGTAGCGTACCCCTCCCGCACTCCCTCAATATCGGCAATATAGTCTTCCTCCCCAGCTACAATCAATAGGTTTCTTGGAGCAATCAATTCAGCCAACTCGGGCATATCCGCAACTTTTAGCAAACCCGGAAGATAGCCACAGGCACAATGATGGTACTTTAGCCAGGAGCGTTCGTAAGTACAGAATGAGCAGGATACCACCGATAATTTGATTCGTTCATCCATCGCAGCGGCAAAGTAAGAAACTGTTCCCCCCGCGGAATTACCTATACAACCGATCAAGTTTGATTCTAAGTTGTCTTGGGTTTGAATAAAATCAATGCTGCGCATCACATCAGCTACTCGCTGACCTAGCATTGGCTTTCCGTTCATTAGTTCTCGCAACGATAAGTCATTACAGACAACGTCGCCTTGCGCCTGCTCCCCGAAACCTTGCTGTTCAATGGTAAGGGCGGCCCAACCGTTCGCAACTGCTTGAAGCGCAACATCCCGTCCACCAGCAATTAATTTTGCATCCCGCTCAGTACGCGCTTCACCAATAGAAATATACATGCCTGGGGCATGGCCTTGTAGGGTAATCATTACCGGGTAGGGCGGCTGAAGGTTTTTGGGAGTCAAGAGATAAGCGGGAATTTGATCTCCGTAGTAAGATTTAATCGTAAGCTTGCGAAGCGTGTACGTCTCAGTTTCATGAGTAAAAATTATTTCGTAGGTAACTTCGCTAGTGTTCGCCGGCGGTAGAGCCATGATGTCCGCCAGTAAACTCCTCAACGAATCCTCCCTGCTCACTTCACTTTGCGAAACCGGATAGTCAGGTTTTGATCCACACCCGAATAGAAATACAATTACTAAGCAGTTTATTAGGATTCTCATTGGCATGATATAAGTAACGGCTTTCTCTTTTCAATGTAAAAATACTCCTGACACACACTTTGGTCAACTGCTCAATATTTGGTGTTCAGGCAAGATTTGCTAGTCGCATTCCGTAAACTTCCACCGCATTCAAGGCGTGATTATCCAACATAATAAATAAGAAGCTGTTTGAGTTATATTTTTTGATTTATTAGGAGAGAGATTTTTGTCAA
>CAKZPJ010000112.1 GCA_937138955.1 uncultured Flammeovirgaceae bacterium
CACCAATGACCATTAGTACGCCATCTAGCGGAATTACATCAAAGGCATGAATATCTTTGATATGCACTAACAGATTTTCAGAAACCTCTCGGGAGTTGCTTGCATCAAAAACCTTTAAGCCAAACTCACCCTCACAAATGAATAAAGTGGTTCCGGCAATAGCTAAACCGTGCGGGTGATCCATGCTGTACGACTCAATCAGGCGAGGGTTACTCACATCTTTGATATCAATTACATCCAGCTGATTATTAGCTCCCCAACAGGCGTTGCCATCGCGCAGGGTAACGTAAGCTACAGTATCATTGGCTACTACCGGATCGCAAGCGCGAGCGTGAATAAACTCCGATTCGTATTCCGGGTTATCCGGATCAGTATTATTATAAATAAACATACCTGCCTGCGAACCAATAAATAGTTTGTCTTTATACGGAAAGATCGTCTCAATGCCGAAGCCGACCTGAATTTCGTTGCCTTCGGTAGGATCATCTAACTGAGTAATATCAAACACCTGTAGATTGCTATCATCAACTGCGTACAAACGCTCTCCACTGATAGCGAAGCGCGCCATAGAACCGCCAATGCCCGTCTGAGATTGCTGACCACCACCTTGGCTCATGACTTCGCTGCTAGCAGCTCTATTGGTAAAGGCCATGTCAAAGGTAGCAAAGTCATCAGTTATGAAACCGCTCCCGTAGCGGTACAGATTAGGAGCTACTTCATCTAGGTGACCTTCCAGTACATCTACTTCTTCGCGTTCCACCCATTCAGTCAGTACCATATCCTCACCGTTTATTGAGGTGGTCCAATTATTCCAACTAGCAAACCGCGGAAAAACATCTTCTACTCGGCTCACGATTTTAACATCATCCAGATTGCTAATATCTATCGCTAGTAGGTCGATAAAGCTGTCGGCGTACAACATACTTCCCTTCGCAGCCATATCGTAGTTGCCGGGTATGTTAATGAAGTTGAGGTTGACCGGGTTTGCCGGATCTGAGTTATCAATCACGTGGATGCCTTCACCGGGTTTGTTGATAAAAAGATAAGGTGCTAGGTAGTAAATCTTGCCGGTGGTACTTAATGTCTCGGGGGGAGCCACAGCAAACGAGTTTCGAACTTCATCCGTGGTCATGTAGACCGGCTCTAAGTAGCGATACGTGCGAGTTACTTCTAACTTATCAGAACATTGGGTGAGCATCAGTAAGTAAGCGACCGCAGCTACGTGAAAAACAGTGTAGCCTAACCACACTTTGGGGCGAATTAATGACAGGTGTTTCATAGCAGTGAATTCGTTGATTTGTACTAGTAAGACACCAATTGCTTCAGAGTAGGTTGGAAAAGAATGAAAAAAATTATGAAATTAAAAAGTAAAGCCGATTGCAGTTGAAAGTCGGCGATAGGTTACATTTTCTTGCACTCGCAAGGTGCCGCCCCAAAACTCTTGTACCGAATAATCAAATTCTGCTCGCTGAATGCGGTACCCAATTTGAAATGATATTGCTCCGGTGCGAAGTCTGCGCTGGATACCAACTCCCGGATGCATCATAAATCCACCTTTGGCATCGTGGTACTCAATACCAAAATCGAAGCGATTGGTACGTAAATAGCTTATCCCAGCCTCCATAAAATACATGAGAGCCCACTTCCATTTGGGTACTGCTCCGTGCAGACGGGCAAAAAAGGCGGTAGTAGTAATAGGATCATACTGCATGTATCCAACCCCTAAGCTAGTTTGGATTAAAGGATTGAACATATAACCTACCAACATACTTACGGCCGCCCGATTATCTCCACTGCTGACATCACCAAACTGAATTCCAGGTAGCATAGAAACAAAAAGTGCTGGTTCCGACCCCCACCTCGTGACAAATGCTTGTACCAAATTAGTTATGCTTTGTAGGGCAGGCGGCGAATTAAGCCCGGGGCTAAAATTACTACCAAGCCCAGAAAAATAGTTAACATCAACCAGGCACCATTGAGTGATACTCCTTCAGCGATAAAACCAATCAAGGGTGGGCCAATCAGAAAGCCGAAATACCCCATAGTAGTAACCGCTGCAATGCCTCGGCCGGGCGCGTCGGGGTTGGCGTAACCGGCTGAACTAAAAATAATGGGTACTACATTCGACAATCCTACCCCAACTAAACCAAAACCAACCACTGCCCCCCAAACCTGTGGTACCAAAACAACCATAAGTAGCCCCAAAGCGGCAACTACGCTACCAAACCGGAGCACTTTAGAGTGACCTACTACTCGAATAATTTTATCACCCAATAAACGACCGATCGCCATAGTTAAGGAAAAACCCGCAAAACCCATGGCGGCAAGCGAAGCCGTAGCATTTGGCAGATCCATAATGTGAATAGCTGTCCAGTCAGCCATGGCTCCTTCTACCATTAGGATAAAAAATCCTAGTAACGCTAAATACCACACTAGAGGCTGAGAGGGGAGTACTATTAATGGTTCTTTCTTTTTAGAGCCACTGGTCTGAACCTGTTCTGAAGGTAGTAAAAATCTTAACGCAGCAAGAACTAAAATGAATAGAATGCTCAGCATAATCATCATATGTTGCGCGGGAGTAAACCCTAAAGCTAAAAATGCGCTGGCTAGTCCGGCACCCACTAACCCCCCTGTACTAAATAAGCCGTGGAACGATGACATAATAGCTTGCCTGTACTTCTGCTCTACCAACACGCCGTGGGCATTCATGGCAACATCCATGGAGCCATTCACCATACCAAATAGAAAAAGTAGTACGCCTAAGCTGAAATAATTAGGCATGAGCAGTAAGACGGCTAATAATAGGCAAAACCCCACAGATGCAAAGCTAACCACTCGATTACTACCAATTTTCTCTATAATTCCACCGGCGATAGGCATCGCGATGATAGCACCAATAGCAATAATCAATAGTGTTAAGCCAAGTTCGCTCTCGCTCATTTCAAACCGCTGGCGAAGTGAGGGGATATGCGGCACCCAACTCGCGAAACCAGCTCCATTCACAAAAAAGATTACTGACACGGCTATCCGAGATTTTTGCAGTGATGTCAATTTGTAGTGGTGGTTAAATTGCTGATTGTTAATAGTATTAAGGATTGGTCACTATTCAATAGCAGACTCTACTCTTTCAACTCTTTTACTCTCCTCCATTTTTCAACTCTCACATCTCACATTTTTCACACCGTTAGCTCAATCAAATTCCCATCAGGATCAAGAAAAGTACTTTCGTAGTAACCATCACCTGTTCGTCGTGGTCCATCCAAGTGAGGCACTCCTGCTTCTTTTAATGTCTCTGTGAGATGGTCAACTTCATCTACACTGCCTAGTGAAATAGCGAAATGAGCGAGACCAACCGAGCGTTGTTGATCAGTAGGGGTAAGATCAGGTTGATGCATTAGCTCCAAACGAGTCCCCGAAGAAAAACTAAGAAAGTAAGAAGTAAACTGCTTACTTGGATTATAGTACTTCTCGCTTGAAGTAGCACCAAAATATTGTCGATAAAAGTCCTTCAACTCTTTTAATTGGTTCGTCCAGATGGCAATATGCTCAATCCTCATAGCCTTTCATCTAATTAAAAATAGGTTGTTCATCAATCGATTTTCCGCGAACCAAAATTAGTTGAATCAGTTCGTATGAACTACATTAGGCTTAAATAAAATAATAATTACGAAGCTTTTATCCGAAATAGAATTGATTCTAGAGTATTTAGCTTATGTGATCTACTCCGATTTTATATTGCGATGGTTTCTCTGAAAAAGATGATTATATTAAAACGCAGTTTTATTAGCTAATGGCAAAAGCAATCATCCTCGGTCAGGTACTATGATCGTATTATTATGAATTAGATTAAATGGCTACCCAATTCTATCCCCAATACCCCTCAGTAGAACGTTTACGAAAAAAAGCTCAATCAAGAGTACCATCTTTTGCTTTTGAATATTTAGACGGTGGCTGTAACGAAGATGTTAGTATACATCGGAATACTGCCGAAATTAGAGACGTACAGTTACAACCCCGATACCTTCAGAATTACGGTACCTCTTCTACGAAGACTTCTGTTTTGGGAATGGAGTACGATGCACCCTTTGGAATTGCCCCGGTTGGGCTACAAGGGTTAATGTGGCCCAACTCCCCGGAGATACTGGCTAAGGCCGCCTTTCAGCATAATATTCCATTTATCTTGAGCACGGTGACAACCATGAGTATTGAACGGGCTAGTGAGGTTACTGAAGGAAAGGCGTGGTTTCAGTTATATAATCCGGTAGAAGATAAACTACGAGATGATATAATAGATAGGGCAGAGGCAGCCGGGTGTCCGGTACTGGTGCTACTATGCGATGTGCCTACTTTTGGTTATCGCCCTCGAGATATTAAAAATGGACTAGCCTTACCTCCTAAGATGAGCCTTAGAAATATTTTCCAGATTATGGGGAACCCTACCTGGGCACTGAATACGCTGAGATACGGACAGCCTACTTTCGAGACGCTAAAACGCTACACGCCCAAAGGACTTAACCTGAAACAACTAGGCCAGTTCATGGATAAAACTTTTTCGGGACGACTCAATGAAGAAAAAATTAAGCCCATTCGCGATAGGTGGAAAGGGAAACTGGTATTGAAAGGCGTTGCTTCAGAACGCGATACAGAAGATGCTATTAAAATGGGTTTTGACGGTATTATTATTTCTAACCACGGAGGAAGGCAACTGGATGCAGCTCAGTCAACGATTAACTCATTAAAAGAAATTACCGCTAAGTACAGCGAGCAGATAGAGATTATGATGGATAGTGGACTTCGTTCCGGTCCTGATATTGCCCGCGCAATAGCGTGTGGAGCCAAGTTCACTTTTATGGGGCGATCGTTTATGTACGGAGCGGCTGCTTTGGGTGCACAAGGGGGAGAGCACACCGTCACTATGCTAAAAACCCAATTCAAGCAGGTAATGGATCAGCTGTGCTGCGAAAACGTATCAGACTTACCCAACCACCTACTAAAAAATTAATACAAATGGCCACAATAATAGATAATCTCGAGCAAGAAGTTCTCCCTGAGCAGGGTAGTGGGGAATACGAAAGAGAGCCAGTACCCGCTTCCAAACTCAAGGGCTGGAAAAGCTTTCTGGGTATGTACGCTGGTGAGCATGCAGCAGGTACTGAGTTTATGATTGGCCCCTTGTTTCTTACGGCTGGGGTAAGTGCCTTTGATTTAATCTTCGGGTTATTATTGGGTAACCTACTAGCAGTATTGAGTTGGCGATTTCTCACTGCTGAAATTGCGGTTAAAAACAGACTGACGCTGTACTATCAATTAGAAAAAATCTGCGGTAAAAGCTTGGTGACGGGCTATAATCTGGCTAATGGTATACTTTTCTGCTTTCTGGCGGGCGCGATGATCACCGTATCGGCCACCGCCGTAGGGGTTCCTCTAGATATGCCAATGCCCCAACTTTCTGACACCATGCCTAATGGAATAACCTGGATTGTTATTGTGATAGTCATTGGGATAGTTATCTCCATTATTGCCGCGAAGGGCTACGATACTGTTTCCCAAGCCGCCAACTGGATGTCACCATTTATTGTATTAGCGTTCTTAGCGTGCGGAATTGTGGCGATGAGTCAGTTAGGGGTGAGTAGTTTCTCTGATTTTTGGGATATTTGGGGTGAAGGGTCAGAGCCCTTTCCCGGGCAGATAAAGTATACCTTCTGGCACGTAGTTATTTGGTCGTGGTTTGCCAACGCAGCGATGCACATCGGTATGTCTGATCTCTCGGTGTTCAGATTTGCCAAAGATGCAAGTGCGGGCTGGACGACGGCTGCTGGTATGTACGTAGGGCATTACATGGCTTGGATTGCCGCCGCCCTACTGTACGCGGTATACTTAAAATCTGGAGAAGCACAGGCCTACTTAGCCGCCGGTGAAGCACCACCCGTAGCACCTGGACCATTAACCTACAATGCAATCGGTCTATTTGGGGTTGTAGCCGTCATTCTTGCGGGCTGGACTACCGCTAATCCGACAATTTATCGGGCAGGTTTAGCTTTTCAGGCAATTCTGCCGAAACTATCCACGTTTAAAGTGACAATTTTGGCAGGAGGCATTGCCACTATTGCTGGTATCTTTCCAGCCTTTGCTATGAAATTACTCGGCTTCGTGGCTTTATACGGATTTATTCTGGCTCCTTTTGGTGCTATTATCGTATTTGAACACTTCTTCGCTAAGCAGACTGGTATCATAAAGAACTACGCGGAAGCTACCCAAACCAAGTTTAATAAGGCAGTCTTACTGGCTTGGGCTATCAGTTTTGGGATTTTTTATTTTATATCGATTCAGTTTGACGTATTTCTTTCGTTTGTCACGTTACCCGCTTGGCTACTGTGTGGAGTTTTATTTATCGTCTTCAGCAAATACTTCAATAAGAAAGTATCCTAACGCTGAGCAATTATAAGCGATAGGCTATATCTATTCGGAGCCAAAAGTGGTTTTACGTACTCACAAAAAACTATTAAATTTCATTAGTTTGATTTACCTTCATTATTATGATTCCGCAGGAAGTTGTAGATGAGATTAAGTCACGTACCGACGTGCTGGAGGTGATTGGCGACTATGTAAATTTGAAAAAGAACGGGAGCAACTTTCGGGGTTACAGTCCATTCAACAACGAGCGTACTCCTTCTTTTTATGTAGTCCCATCCAAAGGCTTCTTCAAAGATTTTAGCTCTGGCAAAGCCGGAGATGCAATCACCTTTCTGATGGATGCTGAAGGTATGAGCTACGTAGAAGCCATCAAGCACTTAGCCAAAAAGTACGGCATTGACATGCCGGAAGAAGAAGCTACCGACGAAGAACTGGAAGCTCGTAATGAACGCGATAGCGTATTTATCGTGATGAAGTACGCGGCAGAATATTTCCAAAATAATTTGTGGAAAAGCAATGAAGGAAAGAGTATTGGCTTAACGTATTTGCGAGAGCGAGGCTTTAGCGACGAAACTATTGAAGCCTTTTCCTTGGGCTATAGTCTCGACCAGTGGGATGGACTTATGCAATCGGCTCTGAAGAAAGGCTACAAAAAAGAGTATCTGATTAAGGCAGGACTCGTTATTCAAAAAGAAGAAGACAATAAGGAATATGATCGCTTCCGAGGGCGGGCGATGTTTCCCGTTCATAATATCTCAGGAAGAGTGCTGGCGTTCGGAGCCCGAATGCTGGGTAATCCGAAAGAGGGAGCAGCATCTCGTCAGCCCAAGTATATCAACTCTCCCGAAACGCTTATCTACCATAAATCTGATGTGCTCTACGGACTGTATCAAGCCAAGCAGTTCATTCGGCAGGAAGATAACTGCTATTTGGTAGAAGGGTATACGGATGTCATTGCGCTATACCAAGCCGGGGTAAAAAATGCGGTAGCATCATCTGGCACATCGCTCACACAAGAGCAAATCCGATTGATTGGTCGTTACACGCAAAATGTAACCGTACTCTTTGATAGCGACCCCGCCGGATTAAAAGCTTCTTTTCGCGGTATTGATATGATTCTGGAAGGGGGGCTACAAGTGAAAGCCGTAATACTGCCCGAAGGAGATGATCCCGATAGCCTCTCTCGAAAAATGAACGCTATCGAACTACAAAATTATTTAAAAGAGCATCGTACTGATTTCATCAACTTTAAAACTCAGGTCTACCAGCGCGAAGCTGAGAACGACCCTATCCGCCAAGCCGAACTCATTCGTGAGGTAGTAGCTAGTATCGCTAAAGTACCCGATCCTATTCAAAGGCAGGTGTACGTGAAGGTCACCAGTAACCAACTGGAGATTGATGAGCAGACGCTAGTAACCGAGATGAATAAAATTCAACGTCAACAGGCGCGTACCTCTCAACGCCGAGGAATGTTGATGGAAGAAGAAACCCAATCGGTGCCCGAAGCAGCCTTGACCGCACCACCAAAGAGGAGGGTATTGCTAACGTTCAACCCAGTATCTACTTTAAGGAGCGGGAGATCATTCGGGTGCTGGTGCTATACGGGCAGCAGCCCATTCAAGTTCAGGAAAGTGAACCAGCTACCGAAGCTGCTGAAACGGTTAAGGTGTACGATTATATTTATTACGAATTAGAGGATGTAGCCATCCAGACTCCAATATACAATGAACTTTACCAGTTTTATCGAGAGCAGACTTTAGCCGGAGCCACTGTCACCGAAGCTTGGTTGGTGGAGCATGGTTCGGAAGAAATTAAGAAAGAGGTCATTGATTTGGTAGTTGATCACTATGTGCTCAGCGAAAACTGGGAGCTATTGCACGAAATCTTCGTGACCCGCGAGCAGGACATACTTCATCAAGTAATTCAGCGAGGTATTTTGGAGCTGAAGTTCGCTTACTTGGGACAACTAATGGCGGAGCAACGCCAAAAGCTAAAGGAGACCACCGATGAAGTAGACCAGTTCCAAATACTACAAGACTATCAAATGCTTAAACGGTCGCAGCAAGAAATTGCGAAAGTGTTAGGTATTGTAGTGGGCTAAACAATTTTATCGCCAACGGCCTTTCTTAACTGTATAGTATTTTTTTGAACTAAACTATTCGTAATGGCGAACCCTAGAGATTTTTTACTATCGGTACTTAGCAACGTTGAAGACACCCTGGATGAAGCTAAGTTTATGGTTAAGAATAAAGTTGATGCTCTTGGCCCGTTTGTGATTCAAACCTACCACGGCTACGGAAACCACGAAGTATTATTTATAAAAGGCCGACTGCTGGAAGATGAAGGTCTGGATCGACCCGAGAAAGATGATTCTGCTTGGAAGAATTTGATTACCATGCTGAATCGCTACGAAAGTGATGAAATTTCGCACGCTCGGCTGAGAGCTACCTTTCAAGATCAGACCCAAGAAATTACCACCGATGGCGAAGGTTATTTTCAGGTTGAATTTGCCACCAGTAATAAACTACCACCCGATCAAATTTGGCGGGAAGTACAGTTTGAGATGATTAACCAATTAGTGGAAGACCAGGGTGAGGTAAAGGCTACAGGAGAGGTAATGGTTCCTGGTGATGCCGCTCACTTTGGGGTAATTTCCGATGTAGATGATACTATTCTAGTTTCTAAGTCTACCGATTTGTGGCAGAAGGGAAAACTTACTTTTCTGCAAAATGCTAAAACCCGAATGCCTTTTGAAGGAGTAGCTGCTTTCTACCAAGCATTACAGGGAGGTAACGATGGGCAACGCTTTAATCCAATCTTCTACGTTTCCAGCAGTCCCTGGAATCTCTACGATCTGCTAGAGCATTTTTGTGAAGTAAACGACATCCCTAAAGGGCCATTTCTGCTTCGCGACCTAGGTGTCACCAAAGATAAATTTATTAAGTCGGGTCACATGAGCCACAAAGTTGAGAAGGTTGAACGAATTTTTAAAATGTACCCAGAACTTCCGTTTATTTTGATTGGTGATAGCGGTCAAAAAGATGCAGAAATCTATCAGAAGGTCGTAAGTGACTACCCCGATAAAGTACTGGCTATTTACATTCGCGACGTTAGCCCGAATGATACTACTGAGCGAGATGGACAAGTAAAGCAAATAGCTAAGACTGTGCGTAGCCACGGGGTTGATATGCTACTTTGTCAGGATACCGAGGATGCAGCTCATCACGCTATTCAGAAAGGATTCATTCCTAACAGCGCTCTTCAGGCGGTAGCTCAAGGTAAAAAAGATGATCAAAATCGCGAGGAGGGGTAGTAGAAACAGTTTTTCTGCGCTGTATAAACGAACAACAAACTATGAGTAAAGAAAATGATAAGGGCCCACTTTTAAAATTTCTAAGCAAAGCTGACGATGCCTTAGACCAGAAAAAATTTGCTTTTAAAAAGCGGTTTAATCTGATTGATCCTGTAGCAATTCAACCCTACCGGGGATTCGGAAACCAGGAACAGGTAACGATTAGTGGACGTATTTTAGAAGATGAAGGAATTGGAGAGTCACTAAAAACCGATACTAAGTGGCGCAACATGGTATCTATGTATAAGCGCTTCAATAGCGATGAAATTCCGCTGGCTCGAATGAAAGCTACTTTTCAAGGACAGGAACAAGAAATCAAATCTGATGAGGAGGGATACTTTCATTTAAACTTTCCGGTAGATAGAGATAAGCTAGCCTCAGATGAACTTTGGCATCCGGTGCAGTTAGAATTACTAGATCAGATTGTTAAGAATCAACCGGAAATAGTGAAAGCTACCGGCGAGGTACTTATTCCCGATGCCAAGACTGAATTTGGAGTAATTTCCGATGTGGATGATACTATTCTGATATCTGAAGTAAATCAGCTATTCCGAGTAATTAGGCTCTCGCTGACTGAGAATGCTCTTACCCGAGCACCATTTGAAGGAGCTGCGGCTTTCTATCGTGCATTGGCGAAGGGAAGGAGTGGTAGTAGCCACAATCCGTTTTTTTACGTATCTAGCAGTCCTTGGAATTTATACGATGTGCTAGAAGACTTTTTTGCAGTCAATAATATTCCGAAAGGACCAATCATGCTACGCGATATTGGTATTGATCCTCGTAAATTTATCAAAGAATCACACCATGAGCATAAGCCGGTTAAGATTCGGAGCGTTCTCGATACTTACCCCCAGCTCAAATTTATTCTCATCGGCGATAGTGGTCAGCACGATCCGGAAATATATAAACAAGTAGTCCAGGAATATCCGGGGCGGATTTCGGCGATCTACATCCGGGATGTAACCCAAGCCAATCGTGATTCTGAAATTGATATTATTAAGGAAGAGTTAACAAATCAGGGAGTTGAAATGCTCCGATGTCCAGATACAGTGGCTGCGGCTCGTCACGCGGCGGAGAAAGGCTTCATTCCTGCTTCGGTACTCACTGAGATTGAGCGGGAAAAAGAGAAGGATCAAGCTTTGTGAATGAAAGAAGGTGGAAGGTTCAAGGTATGAAAACAGGTCTACTTTGAACCTTCCACTTTTTGACTATTCGCCTGAAATTAACGTCGTCGGAAGGCGGTAGTATGGCGATCAAAAAGTCTACGAAACTTACCAGACTCAATTCCGGGAAAGGGTGTAGAGTTTCGCTGTACTCCTAGTCGCTGATTGAGTTTTTGGGTAGCCTTCGAGTAAGGAATAGTAGCAAATTCGCTATCAATAAATAAATTTGTGGACGTATTAATGTTCGTTATCATGATTATTTAGATTTTTGGATGAATGTTAGATATGGATTATTTGCTATATAAATCTAGTGTCTTTGCTAGTATATATTTCAACTGCTGTGCCAATCGCTAAAACTGTACATAAAGCCCACAATTGGTCATTTTTGCCATATGCACTGTCCGATTTCGCACATATTGCGTGCATTCTTGAACATCGCAAACGATGAATATTCAGCTTTTTATTAAAATAGATTCCTTTTTTTGAATTATTATTTTTAGTGTAAAATATAATGCATGAGTAGTATAACTTGCTTTGGCGAAATATTGCTTCGCCTATCTCCCCTTAACGGCTACGAGCGTATTTCCCGAACTAATGAACTTAAGATGGAATATGCCGGAGCAGAATCCAATGTAGCGGCTTCACTTTCCTTATTAGGTCACCGTGCTTGGTACATCACCCGGCTACCATCTCATGGAGTAGGAGACGCTGCTGTTCGGGCTATTCGCGAGTTTGGTGTCAACACAGAATCAATTGTTAGAGGGGGCGAACGGGTAGGAACTTATTTTATAGAGCATGGTTCTTCGCTCCGGCCTACCCGCATTATTTACGACCGCGAGCATTCAGCTATTGCCGACTCTAGCCCCGACGAATTTAACTGGCAGCAACTGTTAGATGGTCAGGATTGGTTTGTATCTACCGGAATTACTCCGGCCTTATCAGCTAGTTGTGCTCAATTGTGTACGAAGGCATTAGCGACGGCAAAAGTACTTGGGGTGAAGACTGCT
Organism: uncultured Flammeovirgaceae bacterium; assembly: GCA_937138955.1. Lineage (GTDB taxonomy): Bacteria > Bacteroidota > Bacteroidia > Cytophagales > Cyclobacteriaceae > Tunicatimonas. The sequence goes on from CAKZPJ010000112.1 coordinate 11,937, forward strand.
TTTGATCTCAACTTTCGGCGTAGCCTCTGGAGTTTAGAGGAGGGAAGAAAAACGCTGCAACCTATGCTGGATCACGTAGATATTCTGTTTAGTAATATTGGTTCAGCCGCCGATGTTTTAGATATTCACCCGACAGAGCGAGGTTATAGCTGGGAAGAACTAGTAAAATCTACCTGGGAGACTGCCGAGAAATTGATGAAGTATCGGGAATTTGAGTGGGTCGCTTTAACGATCAGGGCTCATCACTCAGCGACTGAAAACGATTGGGCTGGTATACTCTACAATGGTACTGACCGCTACGAAAGCCGCAAATATCGCTTTCAAATTGTAGATCGTTTGGGAGGTGGAGATGCTTTTATGGCCGGGGTTATTCACGGGTTAAGCCAGGGGTGGGACGGTCAAAAAACGGTTGAATTTGCCTCTGCTGCATCAGCCATTAAACACACAATTCCCGGGGATATCAATATCTCCAGCGAGGAAGAAATATTAGAAGTAGCCGAAGGAAATGTTTCAGGAAGAGTAAAAAGGTAAAAAGGGTAGAGGGGGCAAAGGTTAAAGGTAATAATCGTGAATATACCCTTCAGTGTTCTGTCCTTACTATTTTACCTTCTACCGTTAACCCATTACCCTCTTTTTGTTAACTTTCGTTAAACCTGAATTAATCTGCGACAAAAACGTTCATAAAACGAAATGCTTTGTATCTTCAATAGATTATTTAATATCTAAACTTAGAAATATGTTGAACAGACGAACAATGGGAATATTGTCGGTCATCTTTACCTGGGTATTTACCGCCGGGTACGCCCAAGAGGTGCAGATGACCAGCGATCTGGAACTTACTAATAAAATTCCAACGACCGATAAGATAAAAATCGGTAAGCTTGACAATGGATTAACCTACTACATCCGGCAAAACAGTCGACCTGAAAATCGGGTAGAGTTACGACTAGCAGTTAATGCTGGTTCTATCCTGGAAAATGAAAAACAACTGGGGCTAGCTCACTTTTTAGAGCACATGGCCTTCAACGGTACTGAAAACTTTGAGAAGAACGAGCTGGTCAGTATTCTCCAATCGGCGGGAGTACGTTTTGGTGCGCACCTGAATGCTTATACTAGCTTTGATGAAACTGTCTATATGCTTCGGCTTCCTACCGAGGATACCACGTTAGAAAAAGGGCTACAGATTTTAGAAGACTGGGCCGGAGGGCTTACCCTTGATGGTGAAGAAATTGATAAAGAGCGAGGAGTGGTTATTGAAGAGTGGCGAATTGGACAAGGTGCTCAGCAGCGAATGCGGGATGAGTATTTCCCCAAATTATTGTACGGTTCTCGCTATGCTGAAAGGTTACCGATTGGAACGAAGGAAGTACTAGAAAATTTTGACTACGCTACACTAGAGAATTTCTACCAAGACTGGTATCGCCCTGATTTAATGTCAGTAATTGTGGTAGGAGATGTTGATCCTCAAGCGATGGAACAAGAGATCGAAGAACGTTTTGGTGATTTAGAGAATCCAGCGCAAACTAAAGATCGTGAGCTTTACGAAATTCCGTACCACGAAGATACGAAGGTGTCAGTAGTGACTGACCCTGAAGCCACTTACAACCAAATAATTCTTTTTTACAAAGCTAAAGGCATGCCTGAAGAGCAGGAAACTATTGGTGATTTTCGGGAGTCAGCCGTACACAGTTTATTTACCGGAATGCTAAATGAGAGACTTGCTGAGCTAACCCGCGAAGCTGACCCACCTTTTATGAATGCTAGTGGCTACTACGGCTCAGTACTACGCACAAAAGAAGCCTACCAACTTTTTGCCATCGTACCTGAGAATGGTGTTGAACGCGGTATGAAAGCATTGTTAGAACAAAATGAAAAAGTGCGTCAGTTCGGATTTACTCAATCAGAACTTGACCGCTACAAAAAGCAAATTCTTACTCGCTACGAACGAGCTTACAACGAACGGGAAAAGACAGAATCGGAACGCTACGCTGCTGAGTATATTCGAAACTTCCTTCAAGATGAGCCAATTCCCGGTATCGAGTTTGAGTTTGAGTTTATGAAAGAATATCTTCCAGGTGTGACTTTGGAGGAAGTAAATAAACTAGCTGAGAAGTGGATTAAAAACGAAAACCGAGTAGCTGTAGTAATGGCTCCCGAAAAAGAAGGGGTAAGTGTTCCTTCCGAAGAGGAAGTGCGAGCGATACTCAAGGAAATGGAAAACGCGGAAGTAACTGCTTACGAAGATGAAGCTGTCGCTAGTTCTCTGATGGAAACACTACCAGAAGTCGGAAGTATTGCTGAAGAAGAAGTGTTAGATAAAATTGGAACTACCGAACTGACGCTTTCTAACGGAGTAAAAGTAGTTTTGAAACCTACTGACTTCAAAGCCGACGAGATTCTAATGACCGCTTCTAGCCCGGGTGGGCATTCCGTCTATGATTTGGAAAAGTATTACTCGGCAGTAAATTCAGATGGATTGGTTGCCCAAAGTGGAGTAAAAGACTTTTCTGCTACCGCACTTGATAAGTATTTAGCTGATAAAAACGCGAGTGTGTCCCCGTTTATTGGAACACTCACTGAAGGGTTTTCGGGAAATAGTACTCCTAAAGATGTTGAGACGCTGCTCCAGCTTACCCATTTGTACTTTACTGCACCTCGCCAAGATCAGGAGGCCTTTCAGTCATTTATCTCTAAAAATAAGGCGATTTACGCTAATCTGCTATCCGATCCTCGCTACTACTACCAAGATAAGCTATCTCGAATCTTATCTCAGAATAATCCTCGGGGAGGAGGCTATCCTACTCAAGAAGATTGGGAGAAGGTAGATTTTGAAGAGGCATTTGATGCTTACAACGATCGTTTTGCTGACGCTAGCGACTTTACCTTCTTTTTTGTGGGTAATTTTGATGTGGAAGAAATGAAGCCCATGGTAGCTCAATATTTAGGAAGCTTGCCCGCTACTAATCGGGAGGAGAACTGGCAAGACTTGGGCATCCGCCCGCCTTCTGGAGTAGTGGAAGAGAAGGTGTATAAAGGCACTGACCCAAAAAGTATGGTAAATATCACCTTTACCGGTGAGTTCGCTTACGATCGAAAAGAAGCCTTTGAACTGAATGCGTTAGTTCAAGCGCTCAATATTAAGCTGATTGAAGAGATACGGGAAAAGAAGAGCGGAGTTTATGGTATTGGAGCCCGAGCAAACCCTTCTAAGTACCCATATGAGCATTATTCTATCACGGTAAGTTTCCCCTGCGCTCCGGAGAATGTAGAAGATCTATCGGAGGCGGTATTTACTGAGATCAAGAAAATGCAGGAAAATGGTCCCACCGACGAAGACTTACGGAAAGTGAAAGAAACTCAACGTCGGGATATGGAGACGAACCTAAAAGAAAACCGTTTTTGGCTACGCACACTTCAGCAAGCTTACTTCCGTGACCAAGATCCAGCGAAAGTACTAGATTACGAGGAAGCTATTGATAGCTTAACGGCTGAAGATTTAATGGCTACTGCCAACAAGTATTTCAACTTCGCTAGCTACATCAAAGTAGCCCTATTCCCGGAAGAAGGAGCCGCATCAGATGATGCTGAAACTAAACCATCGGGTTCCGGTCAATAAATTGAATTTATCAGCTCTTAGCAATGAAAGCCTCCGAAGTATACTTTGAGTAACTACTCCAGTACTTTGAGATTTTGGTAAGTTGAGGTAAAAGCATTAAAGTTGACAATGGATCAGGCAAGTCAAATAGCAACCTC
>CAKZPJ010000113.1 GCA_937138955.1 uncultured Flammeovirgaceae bacterium
GCGTGATCTCAAGGATGCCGAGCAACGAAAAGACCTCATTAGTCCGGAAGAGAAATCTTCCAACTTTCCGGCTTTGGAAAAACTGTCGGGCAGTGCTACTATTCGGCTGGAGGACTTAGAGAATGTACGACAACAGATGCAAACCAGTATTCAGAAAAAACTAAATAAGCAGATCGCTGAGCGAGATAGTTTAGGCAAACGACTGGGACGGCTGATTCATCAGTTTATCCAACAGTTTCCGGCGGAGTCGGTAGAGATTACACCATCGCCCGATGCGCTGCCCGAGCTACGCAACCTGCACCGTCGCCTCGTGCGCGACGACCTGCCCCAGCACGAAGCCCGCTTCCGAGAGCTGCTGCGGAAAGGGACGATCAACGACATCTTACTCTTCAAAAACAAACTGGAAGCGGCCAGTGAAGAAATCAAGGAGAAGATTGACCTAATCAATAATTCGCTGCGGGAGATTGAGTACGATCCGGGTACCTACATCCGGCTGGTACCCGACAAAGAGCTGGATGCGGAAATTCGTAATTTTCAAACCGACCTGAAAAACTGCCTGAAGAATACGCTGGGTCAGGAAGATTATTACAACGAGCAGAAATACGTTCAGGTGAAGCAACTGCTAGATCGTTTCCGTAGCGAGGAAAGTGCCGAAAAGCGTTGGAAGGAGAAGGTGACCGACGTGCGTAACTGGTACTCCTTCGGAGCATCGGAACGTAACCGGGAAACTGAAGAAGAAGTGAATTACTACAGTGATAGTGGGGGCAAGTCGGGTGGACAGAAAGAGAAACTAGCGTACACCGTGTTGGCATCAGCCCTGGCTTATCAGTACGGCATTCACGATGAGCAGAAAAGTGCTAAGGCTTTCCGTTTTGTGGTGATCGACGAAGCTTTCGGACGCGGCTCGGACGAGAGCACCCGTTTTGGCTTGGAGCTATTCGGGAAAATGAACTTACAACTACTGGTGGTCACGCCGTTGCAGAAGACGGGCATCATTCAGCACTACATTGACTTCGTACATTTCGTGAGCAACCCCACCAAGATGAATAGCGAAGTGATTGATCTGACTAAGAAAGAATATTTGGAACGAAAAAAGGAGTACGACGAGCAGCGGTTTAGTGCGTATACGGAAGGTTGAAGGTTGCCCCGGAATAAATCCGGGAGGGTTGAAAGGTTGAAGGTGTGACTTGTGATGGCTAAATTTTGATCCTTACAATAAGCTAAGAAACCTACTACTTGAATGCTACCAAGCAAATTATAGAGTACTTAAGGTCTGCCGATGATTAGCCCGAAAGACATTGAAAAGCAAGCCGCACGCTGGTATACCAACTTTTTGCGAGCCGAGATACGGAATGAAGATTTCTTTCCGAAGGAAGTACGCTTCGCCAAGGTACGTCCCGCTCAAATAACCGCTCGCTTTGAAGAACTTCACCGCGGCTTGCTCCGGCTTCGGCAGCACAGCAAAGAAGAAACGGGAGCGGGCTATTTGGTGGTGTGGGAAGAGGTTAACAGTCACAGCATTGGGAAAAACCTGCTTCCGGTTAGTATCCAAATTACTGAGCGAGCTGACTACCTAGCTCTGCTCTCGCCCGAGTTGCAAGAACACTATCAGCAATTTACCCAGGCTTCGGCACTGCTGCTGCGGGAGTTTCCGCAACTAAAGGAGTGGGTACTTAGCCAGGTGCGCCGGGTAGGCGACTACGGATCGCAGTGGCCTAATCTAATGAAGGTCTGTCGTTGGTTTTTGCGCGATCATCAGAGAGACCGTTACTACATTCGGGAGCTACCGATAGCGGTTCCTACCAAGTTTATAGAACAGCATAAGTCAATTCTCAGTGAGCTACTGCTGCAATTACTACCTGTCGAGCAGGTAGACGCTACCTTTGTTGGCAATCGGGAGCACAATTTTGAAAAGCGGTTTGGGCTGAAGTACGACGAAACTCTGGTGCGTCTTCGGCTTCTGGATGCGACCCTAGCGGATGGTATTGATGATATGGCCATCCGACACACTGCCTTGGCGAATCATCCGTTCGGTGGAACCACGGTCATCATCACCGAAAACAAAATGAATTTTTTAACCCTACCTCCTTTACCTCAAACAATTGCTCTATGGGGGGGTGGCTTTCAGGTGCATTTGCTAGGAGCAGCGCGGTGGCTGAGTGCTCGGAAAATATACTACTGGGGCGATCTGGATACCCACGGATTGTATATTTTATCGCAACTACGCCAGCAGTTCGCTCAGGTCGAGAGCTTAATGATGGATAAAACTACTTTTGACCGATTCTACACCGACGATCACGCTCCGCCAATCTCGCAAGTTAGCATTGATGGTTTGCGCAGCGAAGAGCTCTCGCTATTTCACTATCTGAAAGAGAGTAATCTCCGGTTGGAACAGGAAAAGATACCGCAGTGGTACGTACAGCAGCAGTTAGACAGTCGGTTCTAAGCAGGAAACTAAAACCCTGAAACCTGAGTGATACTAATAGTGAGTAATTAAAATATGAAAAACGGAGACCGGAGACCAGACCGGGTTCTGAGGGGAGACCGGAATTTAGAATTCATCTCTTCCGAAACCAAAAAGTTTAATATCGTAAACCAGTGAACCTTGAACCTTGAACCTTCAAAGTCTGTAACCCAATGACCAATGACGGGGTGTACTACTGATTAATGTAATTAACAACAGTCCTACCGTTTGTCAAAGTATACAACCGTCTGTCCTGTCTTTCAAGTACTAAATTACCGGTTTGCGTAAATAGCGAATAGAAAGAATAATTTTTCACTCTTATCTTGAAGTTATGAAAATCCTAACCATCATTTTCTTATTTATCGGATCAATTATTATTCAGGCTCAGTCAATTACCGGAACCTGGCAAGGAGCTATAAATGTGCAAGGTACTTCGCTACGAATAGTGTTTCACATCGAGGAAGCTGACGGGAAGCTTACTTCTAAAATGGATAGTCCCGATCAGGGGGCCACGGGCATTGCCACTTCCGAGACCACTTTTTCTGACGATCAGCTAATGATTAAAGCTGCTCAATTAGGTCTGACCTACGAGGGGCAATTGGCGAACGATACTACTGTAGTGGGAACTTTCACTCAGGGCGGCATGGCGTTACCACTTACCCTAAAGCGGGGAGGTGATAAGAAGGAAGCTGTGTTGCGTCCTCAAGACCCTACTGAGTTTCCCTATCAGCAAGAAGTAGTGTATTTTGCGAATGCCGAAGGGCATAAGCTTGCTGGTACGCTTACAATTCCCGAAGCAAACTCTTTTGAAAAGATAGTAGTCTTAATTTCTGGTTCGGGACCACAAGATCGTAACGAAGAATTAGCTCCTATGAATCACCGTCCTTTCTTGGTATTGTCAGACTACCTCACTCGACACGGTATTGCAGTACTGCGATACGATGATCGGGGAGTAGCTGAATCGGAGGGGGATTTTGCTAAAGCTACGTCTCTTGATTTTGCCCAAGACGTTCAGGCAGCAGTAGCGTTTCTGCAACAACACGCCGCCACAACCGATAAAAGTATCGGGTTGATTGGCCACAGTGAAGGGGGAATGATTGCCCCTATGGTAGCTAGTGAAAGTGAAGTAGTAGATTTTCTGGTATTACTGGCCGGACCAGGTATTCCTATTGTAGAACTACTCAAACTACAGTCGGAACAGGCTTTGAAAGCAACTAACGCTGCTCCCGAAGTACGTAAAGCCAATGTAAAAGCATTGGGTGCTGCTTATGAGTATCTAGCTGCAAATTCAACGATCAGCAAAGACAGTCTTCACCAAGGCCTAACTAAGGTGCTGGAAGAGTATTGGGAAGTTATGCCCGAAGAAACGAAGCAAAGTATTAGCGATAAACAAGTGTTCTTAAACCAGCAGGTTAATACGCTGACTGCCGACTGGTTTCTGTATTTTCTCACATATCAACCCTCAGAGTACCTAAAGCAGGTTCGTTGTCCGACTTTGGCAATTAACGGTGCGTTAGACGTACAAGTAACTGCCGATGAGAACTTGGCAGGTATTAAAGCCGCTTTGAAAGCCGGCGGAAATCAGAATTTTACGACTAAGAAAATAGAAAATCAAAATCATCTGTTTCAAACTGCTTCCACGGGAGCGGTGGCAGAATACGGGAAAATTGAAGAAACTTTCAACGAAAATACTATGCGTTTGATTACGGATTGGGTACTCGCACTATGATCGTAACATCAGAACGTAATTTCTGGATAGCCCAATTAATTGGCTGGTCGTTAGTTGGATTTACCAACTTTTTCATTCAACTATCGATGCCGCTATCAACTACTTTACGTTTACTGAATACGCTGGCTCCAATCGCCTCTGGTATCATTATTACTACGGCGTTTCGCTACGTAGTCCGGCAGTACCGAAACCGATGGCAGTACTGGAAAGGTATCAATCTGGTAACACTGCTGCTGGGAGCGTCCGTAGTTAATACGCTATTTTTCGTACTATTAATTACTGCTGTGTTCTGGCTGGTTTATGGTGAGCCATTAGCACAGGTAGCTCTGCTGAGCAATTTTTTTGTATTTTTTACTATTCTACTTTGCTGGAACGCTATCTACTTGTTGATTCACTACATAAACCGTTGGCACCACGCTGAAGTAGAGAAGTGGCAACTGGCTAGTGAAGTAAAGGATGCTCAGTTGAGCCTGCTAAAGTCTCAAATCAATCCACATTTTGTTTTTAACGCTATCAACAATATTCGCCCACTGATTTTAGAAGACCCTCATCGCGCCCGCGATATGCTGCTTCACTTTTCCGAACTACTTCGTTACGCACTCAATTACTCAGAAAACGATAGGGTTTCGCTAAGGCAGGAATTGGATGTGGTGCGGCAATACCTGGCTTTAGCAGCGTTGCAGTACGAAGAAAAGCTGCGGTTTCAGATTGAAGTTGAAGACTATTTGTCTGCTTACGAGATTCCTCTAATGATGCTTCAACTATTGGTTGAGAATGCCATCAAGCATGGTATCTCTCAGCATCCCGATGGAGGTGAGATATATATTTCAGTGCATAAAACTGGTTCAACACTGTGTTTGTGCGTTAAAAATAGTGGAAGTTTATCAACCCCTTCTACTCTCGATCAGAAAATGGGCATTGGACTTGCCAATATTGAAAAGCGATTGCAACTTATCTATAATGGCGAAGCTCACTTTACCATTTGTGAAGAAATGAATTGGGTGATAGCTTCGGTTCAAATTCCAATGCTATGAATTGTTTGGTGGTAGAAGATTCTCGTTTAGCTCGTCAAGAGTTGGTACATCAGCTTTCGGCAATGCAGGTTTTTGGCGAAATCAGGGCAGTAGCTAATACCAACGAAGCTTTGGTCGAGATTGCCGATGCGGTACCGGACGTAATTTTTCTGGATATTCATTTACCTGGTAAAAGTGGCTTTGATCTGTTAGAAACGCTGGACTTGGTTCCTCGGGTAATTTTTACCACTGCTTACGATCAGTACGCTATTCGCTCATTTGAACATAATACCATTGATTACTTGCTCAAGCCTATTAGTCCGGAACGTCTTCTTCAGGCAGTAGGAAAGTTACAGGTAGGTACTATGTCAGAGGAGAAAAAGTCACCGGATAATAAAGTGTTCGTGCGAGATGGCGAGCGGTGTTGGTTTGTGCCGCTGGGAGATATTCGCTTGTTCGAGTCAGCAGGTAATTATGTTCGGATTTACTTTGATGAGCATTCTCCGCTTATTCAGAAGTCGCTTAGTGCATTAGAGGCGGTACTGGATGAAAACATTTTCTATCGAGTTAACCGCCAGCAAATGATTAACCTCACCTACGTTCAATCAATTGATACCTGGTTTAGCGATACGCTTAAAGTTACTCTGCAAACTGGTGAAGAAATAGAAGTATCTCGGCGACAGTCAGCCCGGCTTAAAAAGTTATTTAGTTTGTAGTTTGGGCTATTTAAAGAGGAGTAGCTAAGAGCTGATAAATCATATCAGCGTGGCGATCGAGCGTAAAAAACAATAAAAGCTGCCGAAGCAGCTTCATTATTTTATCAAGGAAATAAACGTCACTCAGTTTTACTATTGCAGATAGTAATGTCCTTGAGCGAGCCGACATCGCCCATACGATAATTAGCTCCAATGTTAGTAGCCCCCAGAATCACATCTTTCAACGCGCCTTCTTCCTCAAAGTGTACTTTAATACTGCCATTCATAGCCAAGAACTGATCAAATGTTACCGAAGTACCATCCGATAGCTTAGTAAGGCGGGTAGTACTTTGACTACGGTTGTTACCAGCATCTTCCAGGTTATTTAGGAACTCAGCTACCAAACCATCATCCTGAAGGCTACCGTAGTGCAAATGTACTGGGTGTACAGCGCCATTGAGCGTTCCATCCATTGACAACTGAATTTCTACGGACTGGTCAGTTCGCTCCTTTATGGTGATGGTCCCGGAAGTAGTAGTTTCCAGATAAGAACCTTCTAACAAATTATACTGAGTCTCTCGTCCAGTGTACTCCGAGCTTTCTTCGCTTTCATTATTGCAAGCAGCAAGTACTGCTACTAAAGCCAGTAAAAACAAACTAACTAATCGCATAATCCACCATTTAATCTACCGAAGATACAAAAAAATCATCAGAATGAATATCACTCTAGTAGTAAAAAGAAATTACTCTGATTTTATTGTGAAGATATAGTGTTAAAGTTCTTAGTGTTACAGTGCTAAGGTGCTTCGTGCTAAAACGTAAATTGAACACAAACACTTTGCACCAAAACACCAAGTACTATAACACAATAGAGCTAGATAAGCAGTAGGACAAAATTAGATTGATAATAGCTGCTCAGATGAACGGGAACCATCAATGCTAGAATTTCCCCCTGCGCCCTATTCCATAGCGGCTCTTTACGAAGCCTACGCGGCGCGGGGGGAAATGTATAACGTATTTTTGTCTTAGTGCTTACTATCGCTCAATCTTCCGCTCGTTGTGGCCAGTATACACCTGGCGGGGGCGGCCGATAGGTTCTTTGTTCTCGCGCATTTCTTTCCACTGAGCAATCCAACCGGGTAAGCGACCTAGGGCAAACATCACCGTAAACATGTCGGTAGGAATACCCATGGCTCGGTAGATAATCCCAGAGTAGAAATCTACGTTCGGGTACAGTTTGCGTTCTTTAAAGTAGTCGTCATTGAGCGCTGCTTCTTCCAATCCCTTAGCAATGTCCAGCACCGGATCATCT
>CAKZPJ010000114.1 GCA_937138955.1 uncultured Flammeovirgaceae bacterium
AGTGGCTTTTGGCGACCATTGATACCAGCGCCGAGCAAAGCAGGTAGCAAGCTCTCGCCATCGTAGGGCAAAATGTCTTGCCCACGAAATGTCTCGGGATAACGGGCACCGGTCACTTCCAGTATAGTAGGCATAATATCAATCAGGTGGCCCGGATGCGCGTTGATCGTATTTGTCTTTTTGAGCTTGCCCGGCCAACTAACAATAAAGGGGGTGGCAATGCCACCATTGTGGCTATAGTCTTTGTAAAGCCGAAAGGGGGTATTACACACGTTGGCCCACGATAGGTTAAGCGACGTAAAGCGTGCCATGCTACCGATCGGTTGGCTGTAGTCAGAGAGTTTGTTTTCGGCCAAAAACCACCTTTCCCTTTCTTCTAGCGACTGCGCCCCATTGTCCGATACAAACATTATTAGAGTATTGTCCCGCTCGCCTAAAGCGTCAATCTTATCCAGCAGCCTACCAATATTCTGGTCTAGGCGGTCGATCATCGCCGCGTAGACCGCCATAATAGAATCCCTAACTAACTGTTCGTTAACACTTAGCGCATCCCAATCTTCGTAGGTAGGTTCAGACAAGGGGTAGCTCTCGTCTATGATTTGTAGGTTTAGCTGCTTCTGGTACCGCTGCTTTCGGATAGCTGCGTAGCCTGCTGCGTATTTTCCAATATATTTTTGTATATCTTCCGGCCAAGCCATCAGTGGGTCATGTGGGGCGTTATAAGCTAAGTACAGAAAGTAGGGTTTGTCTTCGTCTTTATACTCCTCCAGATAATCAATCGCGTAGTTGGTGAAATAATCAGTGGTATAAAAGTCGGGTTCAGAAGGTGTGTAGGGCGCATACAAAGTGCTGTCAATACACCACTTGCGAGGGTACGCCCAGTCAAAGGCTTTCCTGGCAGGCTGAAGCTCTCCTAGGCGCCGGTCGCCCGGATTGAAGTAGTTGCACATCCCGTCCCTAAGCCCGTAGTAGCGGTCAAAGCCTCGGTCGTACATATTCTCTAGCCCGTGGTGTTTACCTACCATGAGCGTCCGGTAACCCGCGGCCTTCACCACTTCGGCAATAGTAACAGCATTTTGAATAGAATCGGGTACGGTGGACATGCCGCTCTTTTGCGCGTACATACCAGTCAGTAAGCAGGCCCGCGAGGTATTGCACTTCGAGGTATTATAAAACCGGTTAAAGCGCGTACCCTGCTGGGCTAACAGATTGATATTAGGAGTATTAATTTCCGAACCGTAGCAACCCAAGTCGGAAAAGCCCATATCGTCTACCATAATGAGGACAATGTTGGGACGCTTTGGAGTTTCACTTTCCTGACTACAAACTGGTGAGGCAATTAGCAAGACGAGGCAATAGCATAGCCACGCACTAACGTTCGGAATACCAAGCAAATACGAAGACCGAGAACTTTTCATAGGGTAAATATAAGTACTTGCTCACAAATCAATATCCACGCACTGGGTAGGCAAATGACTAGTTTAGCCCCTTTCAGTTTAAGGCACTAAGAAGCTGTTTGAGTTGTTACTTCGTGCTACAAACACGCCTTTTGGGCTACCACGTCGTTACTTTTTCAATCCATAGCGCTGCTATGCCTCCTCAAAAGTGCCTCGTGTCGCCTCAAAATCCGTTGTTTTCGCATCAAATAATTAACTCAAACAGCTTCTAAAATTACTCGGACTTCTACTGCAGTAAGTTACCTCCATTCAGTTGGAAAAGTCCTGCGCCTGATAAAGTAGACAGCTCCTTTTTTATATTGTAGGTGGCGAAACAATACTTTAGTGGGTATTTACGAATAGTTTTCATGAGTACTTTTTTTTATAAAATCCTGACTATCAATACATTGTTCCAATAGCAACTTATTTGAATTACCAAAAATAATATCGGATTTGAGAAACTACGGCCTACTTTTCTGTTTGATTATTCAATTGAAGTATACCGGACTACTTGATCGTATGCCCTCGCCATCAATGGTTAAAAAATAAGCGGCTTTAATATCATAAGACCCTTCAGCTAGAATAATTCCTTCATCTATTCTAGCTGGTGATGTTACCCATTTCCGGTCTTCATTGTTTATTGCATCTAAGGTATATATGAATTGAGCTTCAGTAATATCATCTCCATTTTCATACTTCGCCATAAACCATTTACCGATTTTTTTCACCTTCTCTAAAACTGGTTTTTCTGATTTATTGGTAAAGGCATCTTCCATGAATTTCGCTATTTCTTCAGGCTCTGCGCCCATTTTATGATTGTGTACCATTTCATGAATCAGTAACTGCTGGGCTTCTGAGGCAAGGTTGACAGTCTTTTGCCAACTCTCAACATCGTAGGCAAAGTCATTCGTACCATTGATAAACAGCATTGGCATCTGGGCGTTGCCTACGTAAGCAGATGGATCCCACTGTTCAATCCATTTCTTTGATGTCTCCAGACCTAACGAATCAAAGCGAGAAAGCCAGACACTTTTCTCGTAAAGAAACCCACAGCCATAAACAGGTACGGCGACTTTAAAGCGATGCTCTATACCGCATACGATATTGGTTAAGTAGCCTCCCCAACTAATGCCAGTTAGTCCAGTTCTCAGGGTATCAGTACCGGAAAACGAACGAATAAGTGAATGGGCTCGGATAATATTGGCAACAGCATGATACTGCCACTGCGTAGTAAAATCTTTATTGATGCTAAAGAATTTATACTGATCGGTATCGTCGGGGGCACCGTTGGATAATGGGTTTGATGTAGTAGACCATGGTGTTTCTTGCTTATGTTCGGGTACCGGCCTTGCCCCACCCAAATCCATCGCAATGGCTGCGTATCCCCTCTGTGCCCACTCTCTTACCCAAACGGGAAAGGCCGTACCTCCACCGCCGTGTACTAACACTACTGCTGGGAATTTTTCTTCTTTTACTTTTCCTCCGCTCAAAGTAGAAGGACTGGCATAGTAAGCGAAAATTTCGGTAGGCTTACCCTCAAACTTTTCACCTTCGTAAAATAAACTCCAAACAGTATCGGTTTTATCTTCCCATCTAAAAGATGGCGTATCAGCTAATGCTTTAAAGTTAAAAGGAATAACCTCTTTAAGTGCTAGGGGTAAGGAAACACCTTGGGTGAAACCATTACTAAAAGCTAAAAGAAAACTGATACTCATCAAAAAAGTATGCTTCCTTATTGTGGTTGATTTCATAAGCTTATTATTTGCCGACAATATACCTCGATTTCGGTCTTCTACGTCATAAGCTCCACTACTTCTTATCAGGGTTTGATGATATTCTCAGTTACGGTGTTCGTTATTTACCTCTTTCAAGAGAGCTTCTAACTGCTAAAAACCTTGATTGCTTCAGGTTTAATTGACTCGTTTCGATAAGATTTTGGTTCGTTGTACATTAAAGCTTATTCTGATTGAGGAAGTATCTTCCCAACAGTATGCTAAAATATTACAAGGAATAGTTAAGAAGCTACACATGCGAGCTTGCACCAAAATGTATATTTGTTTGTAGAACCTATTTTCAGTAAAAACAACCAACTTCGGTGTAGGTAGAAAGTCCTATGAGACAATTGATCATTTGTATTTTTTTAGCGAGTCTAGGATTCATTTCCAACGGACTGGCGCAAGAGTTTAAAGTTGGTGCCGCCTTGCGAGTAATTACCCCCGATCCGTTGCTTCCGGTTTCCGGGGGAGTAGGAACACCCAATCCGGCTACCGTGAAAAAAGGAGACTTACACGCTCGGGCTATCGTATTTGAAAAAAACGATACGCGCGTAGCCATTGTCAATATTGATAATCTGGGATGGCCCGCTGCACTGGGAGACCAATCCCGGGCTCTGATTACCGGAATTCCACCAGAAAATGTATTAATCGGAGTTACTCACACGCACAGTGCCCCGGATGCCTACGCCTTTCCGGATGAAAATGGAAATACGAGTGCCGACATGGAGTATCTGGCTTGGTGTGTCGAGCAGGTAGCTGAGGCAGTCAATGAAGCAGTAGAGAATTTGGAACCGGCTTCGCTAAAGATTGCGGCAGGTAAGGCTGAAGGCAAAATTGCGTTCAACTACTACGCTCCCCAGCTTTACGATCCCCGTTGTGGAGTTATTCAGGCTATCGGAACCACCGGAGAAAATGAAGGAAAAGCTATCGCTACGTTAGTTAATTATGCTATTCATCCCGAGGTGATTGGCGCGAATCAAGGAATACTTAGCCCCGATGTATGCGGTCCTTTTTACGAGCGGATAGAAGAGGAAGCCGGAGGGGTTGCAGTATTTATGAATGGAGCTCAGGGCGGAATGGTCACGGCGGATAACCGCCGGGAAGACGGAACCAGTGAAAATACTTGGAAAGAATGTATTCGTATTGGCACCCAACTGGCGGATGAAGCTTTGCGAATTATCAACGAGGCTGAACCCCAGACAAACCCTGAACTGTACTGTGCTTCTCAAGAAGTCACCTTTCCGGTTGATTCGGAGATGATGCGCTACATCTTGCAAAACTCTCCACTGAGCTTTAATACCACTCAAACCAATACGGTAAGTACCCGACTGAATTTGGTGAACGTTGGTACCGCTCAAATTCTGACCATACCTGGTGAAGCACTGCCTAACATTGGCTATTATCTGAAGCGCAATATGCCAACCGAGCACCCATTTCTCTTCGGACTAACTAACGATGCCTTCGGCTACATACTAACAAAGGAAGACTTTAACAGCTTCGAGCGCTACGACTATATAAGCCGAACGAGCCTGGGAGAAATGACCGGAGAAATCTATATAAAAGAAGCCTTAAACTTGATTAAAAAGAGTCCTGAACCAACGAAACAGTAATTATTTATTGGCAGTTAACTAAGCGCAATTTATCAACAACCTAATTTTATGTATACCAAATTTTTTGCCTTCATTTCCTTATTTTTAGCTCTTTCAATTTTTTCTTTCTGTACTGAGAAGCCAGAACCGGTCACCGCTAAGACCGCGCTACAAAGCTACTTGCAGAATGGTGACCAATCGTTTGCCTGGGAAACGAAAGAATCGTTTAGCTTGGGTGGAATCACCGCCCACGAATTACTGCTCACTTCCCAACAGTGGCGCGAACATACCTGGACGCATCAATTGACCGTACTGGTTCCGCAGGAGGTTAAGTACGATGGGGCACTACTATTTATCACTGGCGGGAGCGGGAAAGAGGGACAACCTAATTGGAAAAA
>CAKZPJ010000115.1 GCA_937138955.1 uncultured Flammeovirgaceae bacterium
GTTATTTTGTTCTTTGGCTATACTCTTATGGTTATTCTTCGGCAAAAGCGATGGACGGAGCTCCAGAAGGACTTTATTAATAACATGACCCACGAGTTTAAAACTCCCATTGCCACCATCAATGTGTCGGCTGATGTGCTGCAAACTCCCAGTATTTTAGAGCAACCTCAACGGTTACAGAACTACGCCCAAATTATTAAAGAGCAAAGTCTTCGCCTGAATGGGCAAGTTGAAAAAGTGTTGCAAGTAGCAAAATTAGAGCAGCGTGCCCTCTGCTTGCATACTGAAACCTTAGACTTGGTAGAAGAGCTAAGTAATATATGCTTCGGGTTTAGAGCGCACTACGAGGGGCAAGCAGTTTTAAAAACGCAAGTTGACAATAAGCATTTGGCTATTGTTGCTGATCCTATGCATTTTCGTAGTGTTATTCAAAATTTATTAGATAATGCGGTGAAGTACAGTGATGGTCTGGCTGAAGTTTCACTACGAACTGAGCAACGGGATGATAGAGTTTACGTTACTATTGAAGACCAGGGCTGGGGTATCCCTGCCGAATATATTTCTAAGGTATTCCACAAGTTCGTTCGGGTCCCTACCGGAAATCAGCACAACGTGAAGGGGTTCGGGTTGGGACTTTACTACGTGGACAAAATCTGCAAACTACATCGTTGGAAAATAGGGATTCAGAGTGAACTAGGAAAAGGTACTCAGTTTACAATTGGTATTCCGCTGATTATTTGATAGCAAAAGTAGGTAGAAGTATTAATGACAGATATGAACGCAAAAGCAACGCTGCTCTACGTAGAAGATGATGAGAGTCTGCGCTACGTCACCCAAGACAATCTTTCGCTGGCCAATTATCAAGTGGTGGCTTGCGCCGATGGGCAATCCGCTTTGGAGGCATTTCACGACCAGCCGATCGATTTATGCATCATTGACGTGATGCTACCGAAAGTAGACGGCTTTGCCGTTGCCAAAGAGATTCGTCAGTCAAACAGTCAAATTCCTATTCTGTTTCTTTCGGCTAAGTGCTTGAAGGAAGATCGCATAGCAGGACTTAAACTTGGCGCGGATGACTACGTGACCAAGCCGTTCAGCATTGAGGAGTTAGTACTCAAAGTAGATATCTTTCTTCGCCGTAGTAGGCTATCTCAACCAGTAGTGGCTCCGTCTGACGATTTATCTGCCATTGGTAGCTACTTTTTTAACCAAGTACAACAACAGCTAATTTACCAGAATGAAACCCGCGACCTCACTCACCGCGAGTCGGCCTTACTGGGATACTTGAATACTCACGCTAACCAAGTGGTAAAGCGAGAAGAAATTCTAGCAAATATTTGGGGTGAAGATGATTACTTTGCTGGTCGCAGTTTGGATGTATTTATCTCTCGCCTGCGAAAATATCTACAGAAAGACCCTGCCATTCTCATTGAGAACATTCACGGAGTAGGGTTTAGACTATTGGTAGCTGAGTAATGATTAATAGCAACCGCTTATGAATTTAGATAGATACGAACTTCAATCTGGTGAGGAACTAGAAGTCTTTGAGTTTGTAAGTGAAGGTTCGAAAGGGAGAATTCCTAAAATCGTTCAGTACTTCCCCACGAACTATAAAGATCTCTATCACCTCGGATTTGGTGATAAAAATCAGGTAACTGGTGAGATTGATGATACGATTGTGTCCAATAACGATGATAGCGAGAAAGTATTAGCTACTGTTATTGCAACCCTCTACGCATTTACTGACAAACACCCAAACGCTCAAGTTTATGCTACCGGTAGCACTGACTCCCGAACCAGGCTTTACAGAATGGGAGTTTCAAAATATCTTAATGAGGCATTAGTAGATTTTGAGATTTTTGGTGAACTTAAGGATTCTTGGGAGCCGTTTGAGAAAGATAGTGAATACAAAGGTTTTTTAGTAAAAAGGAAGCAAGCATGAAGCCAATTGAAATTAATTTCCATAAGAAACCAATTGTTAAGATTAATAAATCATTGGACTTTTTTAATGATAAACCGCTATTTCCTGAAAAGTTAAAAAAGGCGAATGATATGCTAAAGCGAATTGGATTACCTGAATTAAAGGCAGCTGATAAGCAATCTCCTTGATTGGCACATCATAATTATACAGAGACGCAAACGTAATTTCCGCTTTACCGGTCGCAGTCTGGGTGTGTTTATCTCTCGCTTGCGGAAATATTTACAGAAAGACCCTGCCATTCTCATTGAGAACATTCACGGAGTAGGGTTTCGGCTATTGGTAGCGGAATGATGATTAGTAAGTAATGACTGATGACTAATGAGTGATGATGAATATCGGAGATGAAATCATTCATTGCTCGTCAATCATCAAAGACTTAATGGGGTAGGTAAGCCGTCGATACTCCGGCTATTCTTCTTTTGCTGATATTCTTGAATTCCATCTTCTCCTTTAGTGCTTGCCCAATCAGTTAGCGTATCGCGATTGTATTTGAATTCCATCACCGGAACTCCAAAGCCACAGGAAGTCTGTGTTTTTGCAATATGATTCACAATAATTTGTCGGGCACCCGGTAGTTTGTCAAAATGGGGAATGAGTTGTTGCCAGCGTTCAGTGTCAGGTAATACTACCTCACCCTTCCCATAAATTCGGAATATTTTAGGTTTCTTGGTAAAAGAGCACCACATAAACGTAACCCGACCATTTTCGCAAATGTGAGCCGAAGTTTCGTTGCCACTACCAGTAATATCCAGGTAAGCTACCGTTTTCTCATCCAGCACTCGGAAACTATCCAACCCTTTAGGCGAAAGGTTGATATGCCCATCGGCTTGTAACGGAGCTGTAGCTACAAAGTACATCGGCTGTTGTTTAATCCATGAAATCTGATTTTCCGAAAGGTGAGTAGTAAAACTTGCCATAAGCAGAGTATTTATTGAAAATGGATAGCGTAAGATTACGCAAATTTAGTAGAATTGTTAATTTTGGTTTTCTCCAAATATTATGAACATATATTTCCGCTTTATTGTAGGTTGGCTGCTCGTGGGGCAGGTCACTCATACAGCTTTTAGCCAAACGGCTACTTCGGTAGAATCCCAGATTGATCAGATTTTCCAGGATTTTGCTCGCCAAGATGATTTTCAAGGAGCCGTATTAGTAGGGCATCAAGAGAAGATCGTGTATCAGGGAGCTTTTGGGTTGGCTAACCGGGAGTGGGATATTACTAATACAGTGGACACTAAGTTTAATTTAGCTTCTATCAGTAAGCAGTTTACTGCGGCTATTGTTATGCAATTGGCGGAAGAGGGAAAGCTGAAACTGAACCAGACTATTTCCGATTATTATTCAGAGTACCGTAAAGATGTAGGAAAGCAGGTTACGTTGCACCAGTTACTAACCCACCAGTCGGGTATTCCTAATTATACCAGTTTGCCGTTTGTCTGGTCCGATTCATTATACCGTAAATACAGTCGGGAGGAACTAGTTGCTAAGTTTGCTAGTGGAGATCTGGAGTTCAAACCAGGTTCTCAGTACCAATACAACAACTCGGGATACCTTATCCTCAGCACTATTATTGAAAAAGTGACGGGCAAATCTTTCAATGAAGTATTTGAAGAGCGAATTGCCCGACCACTTGAGCTTCAGTTTACTGGAGTAGATGACCGCCAGAAAATCATTCCTCAACGCGCTTCGGGCTACGTACAAACATCGGATAGGTACGAGAACGTGTACAGTATGTATATGCAAAACCTACAGGGTGCGGGGAATCTTTATGGCACGGTAGGCGATTTGTTCCAGTGGGGGCAGGCTTTATTTGGCGCAAAGTTGTTATCCCAAAAATCAGTAGACCAAATGACGCGACCCTACACGGACGTGAATCAGCAGTGGATTCCTCCTTACGAGAATCGCTACGGCTACGGACTGGGAGTAGCAAAAATTCCGCTACCGGATCAAAAATCTACTACAATGGTTTTTCACAGTGGGCATATCAGAGGCTTTAGCGGGTTTTTTGCGTACTATCCAATAGAAAAATATACGGTCATTATTCTTAGTAATACTGGTGAAGTGAGTACTGCCCGGATGAATCTGATTAATCTGAATGTCGTTCAAGTACTAAACAAAGCCCTTGCCCCAAAGGCTTCTCTGAAGAATTCTCCGAAAGCTTCTGCCAAACGTAAATCCAAGAAAAAACGCGCAGTCGCTACGGAGGATCTGAGTCAGGAGCGTGATTTAGAGAAGGCGATGACTGCCGCTTGGGAAGCTGGAGGTGCTGAAGCGGCTCTGCAACAGTACCATTACCTTCTAGAAAGCTTTCCTTACGATTATCCTGAAACCCAGGCAATGCTGAGCCGATTTTCACAAAGATTGTTGAAAAAGAAAGATACACAGGGAGCGTTAGCTATAGCTGAGCTTAATAGTCGGAATAACCCGCACTGGCAAACGTTTACTGAGCTGGCCACGCTACAGCAGCAGGCGGGTAAAAAAGATATGGCAGCTCAATACTACCAGAAAGCAATCAGTATCAACCCAAATCGTACTGAAGAAGAACAGCGAGCGTTTCAGGAAGCTCAGCAAGCCCTAAAAATTCTTCTGTAGCGTGCTGACTAACTATATTGTTCTGGCTCTTTATATGGGAATACTACTGCTTATTGGAGTAGTAGCGGCTCGGCAGGTCAAGGATATTAAAGACTACTACGTTGGCGGAAAAAAACTTAGCTACTGGGTGGTAGCTTTCTCATCGCGGGCTACTGGTTCTTCGGCTTGGGTGCTATTAGGTCTTTCTGGTATGGGAGCTATCTGGGGAGTGTTTGCCTATTGGGTAGTGCTAGGTACAGTTTCTGGTGTGGCAATTTCCTGGTTTGTCATGGGAAAACCCTTCAAGCGACTAACTGATCGCTTCGATTCTATTACCATTCCTGATTATCTGGAAAGTCGATTTCAGGCTACCTCTCCTCGGATTAGATTGGTAGCAGCTCTAGCGCTAACCTTTTTTGTCACTATTTACGTTAGTGCTCAGATTGATGCGACCGGCACTGCTTTTGAATCATTTCTTGACTGGAATTACTACACTGGAGCCATTGTAGGATTTATCATCGTAGTGCTGTACATGTCGTTTGGTGGATTTATTGCCGTAGCCTGGTCAGATGTATTTCAGGGTGGCATTATGTTACTAGGGTTAGTGCTATTGCCAATGGTGATGCTTACCCAGATACCGAACAGTCTATCCCAAGAAATCCAAGTGGTAGATGCTGATTTGCTAAGCTTTTGGGGACCGGGTGGATTTTCTGCCTTAAATCTAGCCAAGATTATTGGGTTCGTCATGATTGGATTGGGCTTTCTAGGTTCTCCTCAGTTATTCGTTCGTTTTATGTCTATCCGGCGGGAAGATGAAATTGACCGGGGAAAATGGGTTTCGGTTCTGCTAACCTTCATTATGAACTTCTCTGCCGTAAGCATCGGTATTTTAGGACGAGCGTTATTTACTTCAGCTGGTGATGATCCTACTCAAGTTTTAGGCAATGGCGGTCAGGAGGTATTACTCTACGCTGCTGGGCAGTTATTGCCTGCGGTAATAGGCAGCTTCTATATTGCGGCGGTTTTGTCGGCTATTATGTCTACTATAGATTCACTTCTGGTGGTGGCTTCCAGCGCGGTTAGTCGGGATTTATACCAGAAAGTGTACAACCCGTCACTTAGCGACCAGCAATTATCGGCTTTTTCTACGCGAGTAACGCTTCTACTATCGGTTGCATCTTTAGTATTGGCATTGGCAGTAGCTTATTTTTCACCTACTCGTACCATCTTTTGGTTTGTAATTTTTGGCTGGTCGGGCATAGCAGCAACTTTTTGCCCAATGATGATTTTATCGTTGTTTTGGAAGGAATACACTGAACAAGGTGCTTTAGCTTCCATGGTAACTGGCTTTTTAAGTGTACCTTTTTTCAAATTTGTGTTACCCCAGTGGGAGGCAATTGCCCCATATCTAGTGAATATGGCTGAATTATTCCCTTCATTTATATTATCACTATTAGCAGGTTACATAGTCAGCATCAGAAGACACTTATAATAAAGCAATTGATTTATTACATTGCCAAAAAATCTTTACGTTATGGTTCGTTATACTGGTGATTTTACTATTTCGAGTAAAAATGGTCATTCTATTCAATAGGGTATCATAATAATGCACTATTTAGAGATATATTAATTATTTTTAGATTAAAAATGTGCAAAATTTTGGAAAAATAATACATAAGTACTATTTTGCATACAAATAGTTAAAAACATAGTTCGTTATGGATAACCTATATTCTTTTCATAAGCTGTCACTTGAAGAAAGAACCCAGTACGTTTTAGGTAATGGTCAACTTTTATGTAGTCGATATTTTGCCGGGAGGAAAGTATTTCTCTACTATACCGGTCGATTTTTTGCTGAAATCTGGTTTGATACCCGAAAAAGTAAAGTATCAAATATTATCCCGTTTACTACCACAAAATGCTTAAAACCTTATCTTGATCTCATTGATATCAATGATGCATTTGTATGCTAACTTATGGTAAGACAACCTTGTCCATCGTAGAAAATATCACCTTGATCTAGCATCTCTTTTATTACACTAGCTAGCACAGCCTCATCAATTTGCCCTAGTGCCATCATGAGTTTCTCAGGTGGCTGGGGCGATTGATTTAACCGCTGAATAATATCTCCCCTTACCTTACCTTGTTCAGCGCGGTTAGATTTGATGTGTTTCCCTTTCTTTTTTTGCAGACAGTGGTCGCAACCCCGCAGTCTACCGGGTACTTTTCCCCAAA
>CAKZPJ010000116.1 GCA_937138955.1 uncultured Flammeovirgaceae bacterium
TTCGGTGAAGATTATACTCCTGCCTTTTTTGCTAACAATGGACTAAACCGACTGCAAAGCTGGCTAGACGAACATGCGGCTGATTGTCCTGAAGTAAGTGACGCCGAGCGAATGGCTCCACCTTTGGCGCATTCAGGGAAAATTATTTGCGTAGGCCTTAACTATAAAGATCATGCTTCAGAAAGCAAAATGGAGCTTCCTAAAGAACCCATAATTTTCTTTAAGGCTACTTCAGCTATTGTTGGTCCCAACGACGATTTATTGATTCCAAAAGGTAGTGAGAAGACTGATTGGGAAGTTGAACTCGCCGTGGTGATTGGCAAAAAAGCTTCGTATGTTTCCGAAAGTGAAGCGATGAATTATGTGGCTGGTTATACGCTTCACAATGATTACAGTGAACGAGCCTACCAACTCGAACGCTCGGGGCAATGGGTAAAAGGGAAAAGCTGCGATACATTTGCTCCAATTGGTCCTTATTTAGTCACTAAAGATGAAATTGAGGATATACATAATTTAGGCCTTTGGCTCAAAGTAAATGGCGAAACCAAACAGCAGGGTTCTACGGCTGACCTGATTTTTAATATTCCTCATTTAGTAAGTTATCTCAGCCAGTTTATGAGCTTACACCCGGGCGATATTATCTCTACCGGTACTCCTGCCGGAGTAGGCCTAGGCTTCAATCCCCCCCAATTCTTAAAAGCAGGTGATGTAGTAGAACTTGGCATTGATACCCTGGGTAGCTCCCGCCAAGAAGCAAAAGCGTACGAAGGATAACGGAAACCAGAGACCAGACTCCGGAAACTGAAGATACGAAAATGCGGATATATAGAAAGCTATGCCAATAAATTGGAAACTAGGTACTGTTAAACAACTAGAATATATTACTGGCAATATTTATTCCAGTCTCAGGTACCCGGCTTCCGGTCTCCAAACGAAGTTATGAAAGATTACGCTCAAACCGTTAACCTTAAAGATGATCCGGAAGTAATTCGCCAGTACGAAGAGTACCACGCTAAAATTTGGCCCGAAGTACATTCTGCCCTCAAAAAAGTGGGCGTTATTGATATGAAGATTTACCGATTAGGTCGCCGACTTTTTATGTTTATGCAGGTTGAAGATGACTTTGATTTGAACGTAGATATGCCTCGCTACCTTACTCTACACCCTCGCTGTCAGGAATGGGAAGACTTAATGGGAACGTTTCAGGAAAAGGTGCCCGAGGCTCAACCTCACGAAAAATGGGCAAACATGAAAAAGGTATTTGAGTTCTAAACGATGAAAAAAATTGACGCTCATCAGCACTTTTGGCAATATAATCCTGAAACCCACGGCTGGATAAGCGACGAAATGGCGGTACTTAAGCGAGATTTTCTGCCAGATGACCTGATTCCCCTGCTAGAGGCAAAAGACTGTGCAGGTTGCGTAGCGGTACAAGCCAGCCAAACTTTAGCCGAAACTCATTTCCTACTCAGTCTCGCTGCTCAAAATGAGTTTATCTTAGGGGTAGTTGGTTGGGTAGATTTACAAGATCCTCAGCTTACCGATACGCTGGAATATTTATTCACCAACCCTAAATTAAAGGGAGTACGTCACGTAATTCAAGATGAACCAGAGGACAACTTTATGCTACAGCCCGACTTCATCCGGGGAGTAAATCAGTTAGCGAAGTACAATCTGACTTACGATCTACTGATTTTTGAAAAGCACTTGCCAATAGCTTTATCGTTCATAGATCAAATATCGGAGGTACCAATTGTCGTTGATCACGTCGCTAAACCAAAAATTGGCAAAAAAGAACTTCAACCCTGGAAGCATAATATCACGGCACTAGCCAATAACACTTCGGTTTACTGCAAAGTCTCAGGTATGGTCACCGAAGCCAACTGGCTGAACTGGAAATATGATAGCTTACTCCCTTACCTGGATGCGGTAGTTGAAGCTTTTGGAACCAGTCGACTAATGATCGGTTCGGATTGGCCGGTTTGTTTACTATCTTCAGAATACGCTGGAGTGATAGACATTGTGGAACGCTACTTTAGCAGTTTTACGGAAGAAGAACAACGGCAGATTTTCTACCAAAATGCAGTTGATTTCTATCAGCTTTAGGCACCTTCTTACTAAATTATTAATCACTATGGATTTACACTTAACCAACAAAGTAATAGTAGTCACCGGCGGAGCCAGCGGCATTGGAGAAGCCATTGTACGAGGGGCGGCTCAGGAAGGAGCAACACCTGTTATTGTCAACCGTCGTCGCGAACGGGGTGAGAAATTAGCTACTGAATTAAAGCAATCGGGGCACTCTTGTTTATTTGTTCAGGCAGATTTAAGCGAGATTGATCAATGCCAACGAGCTATTCAGGAAACCGTTGATCAACTTGGTCGTTTAGACATTTTGATTAACAATGCTGGTGTAAATGACGGGGTTGGACTAGAAAAAGGCTTTCCTGAAGCATTTATGCAGTCTCTTCAGAATAACTTACAACATTATTACTCATTGGCGCATTACGCCCTACCCTATTTGAAGAAAGCTAAAGGCAATATTGTAAACGTAAGTTCTAAAACTGCCTTAACCGGACAGGGTGGCACTTCGGGTTACATTGCCGCGAAAGGTGCTCAACTAGCTTTGACTCGTGAATGGGCTGCCGAGCTTCTCCCCTACGGAATTCGAGTAAACGCCGTCCTCCCCGCCGAAGTGCTCACCCCTATGTACGAAACTTGGCTGAAAAGCTTTGCTAACCCCGATGAGAAAAAAGCCGAGATAGAACAGCGGATTCCATTGGAACAACGTATGACTACAGCTCAGGAAATTGCCGATACCGTGTTATTTCTTGCCTCTGATCGAGCTTCTCATACCACTGGGCAATATCTTCTTCCAGATGGCGGCTATACCCATTTGGATCGGGCGATTCATTCTTAACAGTACTTTATAACTCGAGATATAAAATGAGATTATAGCTCTTACCACATTAAATATTTGGGTTAGATTTATACATTCATTAAAAGATATTTGGCCTATAACCTTGATTGTTCTTGGGGCGATAGCATAACCAATCTCGGGCAAGATCAAAGGTAATCAGCCAATGCCGAAAGAAGTGATAGCTTAATACCTCGTTGGTAACGGTAACTCGTTAGCTATTTTACTTTACAATAGAGCAGATTAATCTTTAAAGTGCCACCGCTAATTTAACCAAATAAGCATCTGATAATCAATGTATTACCTTTGACTATATTATCTACTTCTACAACTTTTGCTCATCAAGAAGAAGCTAATCCAACAGACTTAGAAAAACTAAAAATTGATTGTTGCTAGTAGAAAACAAAGACACGCTAAAAACTTAGAAGCTGTTTGAGTTAATTATTTGATGCGAAAACAACGGATTTTGAGGCGACACGAGGCACTTTTGAGGAGGCATAGCAGCGCTATGGATTGAAAAAGTAACGACGTGGTAGCCCAAAAGGCGTGTTTGTAGCACGAAGTAACAACTCAAACAGCTACTTAAATACAGCAGCACCAGAGTTTCAACACGATGTTTAAACTCAATATGGCAAATATTGAAGTGGACTCGGGGGGGCTGTAGTTATTTTGAAGAGCACATTCTGAATAAAGTATACTACTTACTATTATACCGAACGCTTCCGAAGGTCAATACGTTGTAACTTATATCTGCTTTCGGCAAACTAGAAATTGCCAATGATGTGGTTAATATGTTCAAAGCTGATAATGGAAATTGGGCTACCCTAGCTTACTCTATTCAATCAAAGCAGTAAATTTCTACCTAATCTCAGTAATTCAGAATTTCACTCTTCAATACGTTACCAACCATCGAACTTTATTAGCTAATATTCGTTTTAGCATCGTTTGCTGATACTCACTAGTCCGTTTTTTTAGTAATACCATTTTTTTCATGACACCTAAACTTGGAGCCAATTTTCAATCTGGCAAAACCACTTTTACGGTTTGGTCGCCTCTGGCAAAATCGCTTGAGGTAGTAATCAACCACAAAGATACGTATCCACTATCAGTAGATGACTTTGGTTACTGGACAAGTCCTGAAATAGATGTAGTTCAGCCGGGAGACCGCTATCAGTATCGAATTGATGGCGGATCACCTCGCCCCGACCCTGCATCTCTTTCACAGCCCGATGGAGTGCATGGTTCTTCAGAGGTAATAGATTTACAAGCCACCGAATGGGCGGATAGTTCTTGGCAAGGAATAGCCCTCCGAGATATGATAATCTACGAGCTACACGTAGGTACTTTCACTTCGAGTGGAACCTTTGAAGCGATTATTGATAAACTCGACTATTTGAAAGACTTGGGGATTAACACGATCGAGCTAATGCCCATAGCTCAGTTTCCGGGAACCCGCAACTGGGGCTACGATGGTGTTTATCCGTATGCTGCCCAGTATTCTTATGGTGGAGCCGAGGGTGTGCAAAAGTTAGTCAATGCCTGTCATCAGCAAGGTATAGCTGTACTATTAGATGTGGTGTACAACCACCTTGGTCCGGAAGGCAACTATTTATCTGAATTTGGCCCTTACTTTACGGCTAAGCATCAAACCCCATGGGGATTAGCCATTAATTTTGACGATGCTTACTGCGATGGAGTACGCCACTATTTTCGGCAAAATGCCCTGATGTGGCTACGTGATTTCCGTATTGATGGACTGCGGCTCGATGCTATTCATGCCATTAAAGACGCGGGAGCTAACCACTTTTTAGCAGAATTGAGCCAGGCTAAAGCAGCACTATCCGAAAAAACGGAACGAAACTATGTGCTAATCGGCGAATGTGATTTAAACGACCACAGATATATAAGTCCGCAGAAAATAGGTGGCTACGGATTAGATGGACAGTGGATTGATGAGTTTCACCACGCTTTACATACCGAGCTTACCGGGGAAAACGACGGTTACTACGCTGACTTCAGTGAGTTTTCGCACTTGGTAAAGGCTTACGAAAAAACCTACGTATACGATGGTATCTATTCCCCCTATCGTAAACGAACGTTTGGTAATAGTGCCGAGAGTCGTCCTTATTCCCAATTTGTCGTATTTTCTCAAAACCACGATCAGGTAGGTAATCGGATGCTGGGCGACCGGCTTACTGAAACCTTACCGTTCCCCGCCCTGAAGCTGGCCGCCGGAGCAGTGCTCGTTTCTCCCTACGTACCAATGCTATTTATGGGAGAGGAGTACGGAGAAACGCAACCTTTTCAGTACTTTGTCAGCCATACGGACCCTGATTTAGTGGAAGCAGTACGGCAGGGGCGTAAACGAGAATTCGAGTACTTTCAAAAGGAGGGTGCCGAAGTACCTGACCCGCAGTTAGAAGAAACATTTAAAAACTCCAAGCTGTCGTGGAACTGGTCAGTGCTGGAGTCGCAATTACTGTTCAAATATTATCAGGCTCTGATTAAGTTACGTAAAGAACTTCCTGCTTGGCAAGACGACAGCCGTTCGGCTTTGGAAGTGCAGATCATTGAGCCCAGTATTATTCTACTTTCCCGTCAGCACACGGTTGATGAGTCGGTGGCTCCAACATTAATTGTGCTTAACTTTTCGAGAAATTTAGCATTGTTTGCGCTTCCAATGAGTCGTGATGAAACCTACGAGAAAATATTCGATTCGGAAGATACGGCTTGGGGTGGGGAAGCTCAGCAAGCGGATCTGATGATGGCTAGTGATACTAAAAGCCAGCTCCTACCCTATAATCTAGTAATTTATCAGCGAAAAGATGAGATGTGAGATTAGACAGTTAAGGGTAAACGACCATTAAATTGCTCAATAGATTCTAGCTTTCCAATTTCTTTACCTAAACTCAATACCAAAAATAATCAACTATTAGCGATCAGCAACTAAACAAAAATATGAGTAAAAAGAATAAATACGTATGTGTGCACGGACATTTTTATCAGCCCCCTCGTGAAAACCCTTGGCTTAATCGGGTAGAAGTACAAGATTCAGCCTATCCGTTTCACGATTGGAATGAGCGGATTACAGCCGAATGCTACTCCCGAAATTCAGCATCTCGCATTTTAGATGAAAAGCGCCGAATTCAGGATATCATCAATAACTATGCTAAGATCAGCTTTAACTTTGGGCCTACACTACTTCAATGGATGAAATTGGAAGCCCCCGATGTTTACGAAGCCATTTTGGAAGCTGACAGTTTAAGCCAAAAGCAATTTAGCGGACATGGTTCAGCTATAGCTCAGGCATACAATCACTTGATTGTACCTTTAGCGAACCCACGCGATCAAGAAACGCAAGTACTTTGGGGTATCCGAGATTTTGAGGCACGCTTTAAGCGCTACCCAGAAGGAATGTGGTTACCAGAAACTGCGGTTAATACTGATACACTGGAAGTACTAGCCAAACATGATATTAAATATACCATACTTTCTCCCTACCAAGCTCTAAAAGTTCGGAAGATTGGGGCGAAAGATTGGCGAGACGCAACCGGTGCTAAAGTAGATCCTCGTCGCCCGTACCTTTGCAAGTTACCTTCGGGACGATCTATCGCACTATTTTTTTACGATGGTCCTGTGTCGCAAGGGATTGCTTTTGAAGGGTTGTTGAACAATGGAGCTGCCTTTGCCGGACGTTTGATGGATCAATTAGATCACGGCGATAAAAAACCGCAGATTATGCATATTGCTACCGATGGCGAAAGCTACGGCCACCACCACCGCTACGGTGAAATGGGTCTCTCCTACTGTCTGCACCAAATTGATAATGACCCGAATGTATCGTTAACTATATACGGTGAATTTCTCGAAAAACATCCCCCCGAGTTCGAGGCTAAAATTATAGAAAACACTGCCTGGAGTAGCACCCCTCACTTAGAGCGATGGTCAGAGAACGGCGGTGGAAATACGGGTGGACACCCGGAATGGCATCAGCACTGGAGAAAACCACTTCGAGCTGCTTTCGATTGGTTACGCGATACCGTTAACCCAATCTATGAAAAAGAAATTCAATCATTTGATGTAGATCCTTGGCATCTTCGGAATGAATACATTGACGTTATACTGGATCGCTCAAATAAGAATGTTGAGCAATTTATTGTCAAACACTTTGGTTCAGAACTAACAAATCAACAAAAAATCACGGTCTTAAAGTTACTGGAAGTGCAGCACCACGCTATGCTGATGTACACCAGTTGTGCCTGGTTCTTTGATGAAGTGACCGGTATTGAAACCATGCAGGATATTCTGTATGCAGCCCGGGTGCTACAACTTATTGAAGATGTAACCGGCACGAATTACGAAAGCCATTTTCTGGAATTACTGGCTTTAGCCGAAAGTAATATACCTGAACATCAGAATGCTGCCGTAGCCTACGAAAAATTTGTTCGACCTTCGGTGGTAGACATGCCTCGAGTGGGTGCTCACTACGCAGTGTCCTCGCTATTTAGCGAGTATCCGGAGCAAACCCGAATTTATAGCTACGATGCCAAAGCTGAGAACTTTGAGCTGTTGGAAGCCGGTAAGTATAAACTTGCCATTGGTAAAGCCGTATTAAACTCTGAGGTGACTCTGGAGGAATCGCAAATCACCTTTGCTACGTTGCACTTAGGCGATCATCATCTTTTTGGTGGGGTTCGGGAATACTTTGGCGAAGATGCTTTTCTAGCGATGCGTAATGAAGTAGTTCCTGCTTTCAAGAAAAGCCGAGTGCACGAGGCTATTGTGCTATTAGATAAACATTTTGGCACTCATAACTACTCATTCTGGCATCTATTCAAGGACGATCAGAAGAAGATTTTGAACCAAGTGCTAGAGCAAACTCTAACCTCAGTAGAGGGAACCTTTCGTCGAGTTTACGAAGATAATTATTCGCTTTTGCAAGCAATGAAAGAGTTGAGTATTGACCCGCCCAAACCATTGAAGTTTCCGGGTGAGTTTACGATTAATGCGAATCTGAGTAGACTACTACAAAGCGATGAAATTAACATGAGGGAACTCAATATGCTTGCTGATAGCCTAGAACACCTTTCGGTAGATATTGATAAGGTAGGGTTGGACCACTTAGCAGCTGAACGTATTAACCAGCTCATGCGAAACTTCAAGAACAGCCCCGAAGATGAGCATTTAATGCACAGGGTGGTACAACTAATTCAAGCTTGTAAAAAGGTGCAGCTCACCCCCGACTTGTGGGAGGCTCAAAATATAGCCTTCACTGCGTATCATCAAAATTACCGCCACAAATGCCAGCTTCGTGACGAAAAAGATGAGGAGGCACGCGCTTGGTGCACTACATTTGAGGTATTATTTCAAGAACTTAATATCCACGTGGTAGACGACGCTCCGGTACCTCAACTATCGTGAGTTTTTCGCTAGTTGCTGATTGAAAATGGAGACCGGAGTCTGGAGTCCGGCCTCCATTTTTTGTTGTTCAATGCACATTGTTAACTTTCCACTATCAATTGTCAACAGTTCATTAGTTATGTACATTCCCCAAGCAACCTACCGACTACAATTTCACGCGGATTTCAATCTAAGTCGATTACAAGATATTCTGGATTACCTTCAAGCACTGGGGATTTCAACCATATATGCCTCTCCGATTCTGGCTGCTCGTCTGGGAAGCAACCACGGCTACGATGTAATAGACCCGCTAAACATCAATGTTGAGATAGGAAGTGAGGCATCACTGACCAAAATTTCACAAGAACTTAAACAGCGAAATATTGGCTGGATTCAGGATATTGTACCTAACCACATGGCGTTTGATACCAATAACCCCTGGATTGCTAATCTACTGGAACTAGGTCCGCGTTCGCCATTTTTTACGCACTTTGACATAGATTGGTGGAACGAACACCCCAAAAATTACGGAAAGCTCATGTTCCCAATTTTAGGTGAACCATTAGCTAATGTCTTAAATTCTAATCAGATTCGACTCTCTTACGACGATCGGGGATTAGTAATCCGATATTACGAACACCGGATACCGCTCAACGCTACTTCGTATACCGGTTTACTTACCAGTATTATTGACCAAACTAGCGAGCAAGAGTCTAAGGTTCAACTTACCAAACTATTAATCGCTTTAGAACCTTTTTCCCCGAATGCTACTGGTGTAGTTGACCCTGAAAAGTGGCAGCAGTTTAAAAGCCAATGGCAAGGTCTATTCTCGGAGGATAAGTTTCGTTTAATGCTTACCGAAGCTATTGAGCAGCTAAGCAGTAGTGAGGGTTTTATTGAAGAATTATTAGATAAGCAGTACTTTCGGCTAGTTTACTGGAAAACAACTGAGCAAGAAATCTACTACCGTCGATTTTTTACGGTGAACGATCTTATCTGTCTCAACATGCAGAACCCCGCTGTATTTGAAGATTATCATCAGTTACTGCATACGCTCGTCAAGAGAAATATTATTCAAGGCCTGAGGATCGATCATGTTGACGGTCTCTTTGACCCTACTCAGTATCTGGCGCAGCTTCGTGATTTAGTGGGTAAGGATACCTATTTAGTGGTCGAAAAAATTCTCGAGGGAGAAGAGGAAATCTCAACCCAGTGGCCAATTCAGGGAACCTCTGGCTACGATTTTTTAGTAAAAGCTAATCAGTTTTTTAGTAGCAATGAATCCCCTGACCTGTTGAATCAATTGTATCAGCAGTGGACGCCTGAAGAGCGATCGTACGAGGACATTGTATATTATAACAAAATGTTCATTCTTCGGGAACGAATGCAGGGTGAGCTTAACAACCTTACCCGATTATTGGAAACCCTAAAAATTATTCCAGAAACGAATACGGCTAGTTCTGATGAATTGCAAGAGGCACTAGCTCACGTGTTGGTGGCTTTTCCGGTATACCGCTTCTACGATAATCAGCTTCCCCTCTCCGAAGAATCTCTTCAGCTACTCAGTAAAATTTTTTCTAAAGCCAAAAAGAAGGCTCCGCAGCTTTCGCGAGCACTCGATACGCTGCGAATAATCTTCAATGGGGTTCCTGATAAAAGTGAAGAAGTCAATAAAAATACGCTGTACTTTATTCAGCGCTGTCAGCAATTTTCTGGTCCTCTAGCTGCTAAGGGTATTGAGGATACAACCTTTTACCAATACCATCGGCTGATTTCGCGTAATGAAGTGGGAGATAATCCCGATCATCTGGGAATGACCACCGACGAGCTGCACCAATGGCTCCAGTCACGTTCATTGCTTACGATGAATGCAACCGCTACCCACGATACTAAACGCGGCGAAGATGCCCGTATCCGAATTAATGCGCTGAGTGAGCAAGTCGAGCAGTGGGCTGATTTAAGTAGAAAATGGAAAAATCAACATCAAACGTACCGTACTGATGTAGCCGGAAAGCACTACCCTACTGACAACGATGTTTATTTTGTTTATCAGACATTAGTAGGATCGTACCCATTTCATATCTCTCCGCTGGAAGATAATTATACCGAACGTTTGGGCAATTACCTTGAAAAGGCAGTACGAGAAGCCAAAATTAATACTACTTGGTCATCTCCTAATGCCGATTACGAAAAGAGTCTGACCGATTTTGCCCAAGGTATCCTTAGTGACCCGGATTTTCTGGAAGAGCTTACTAGTTTCGTTCAGCCGCTAGTCCGCAAATCGGTAACCTATTCATTAGGACAGACTGTACTGAAAATAATGGCACCCGGCGTGCCCGACATTTATCAAGGTACTGAGTTTTGGGACTTGAGCTTGGTCGATCCCGATAACCGCCGTCCGGTAGACTACTCGGCTCGTACATTTTTGCTCCAACAGCTTGCTCAACACTCAGATACGTTAGTGAAAGCGCAACAACTAGCTACTAACCCTGATGATCCTGCTATTAAAATGTACACGCTTTATCGTAGCTTACAATTACGGCAGCGATGGCCTAAACTATTTTCTGAAAGTTACTATCAGCCACTAAATGTTACCGGACAGTACGCATCTCACGTTTTAGCTTTCTTGCGTCGGCATCAAGATCGGTTTGTACTTACCGTAATTCCTCGAGAAATTATCCAGCTAATACCAGAAGATTTATTTTTTCTACTCGGGAAACAATGGGCGGACACTGCCGTGGCGATTCCTGACCTTCCTCCAGATTTTTGGAAAAACGAATTTACCGGTGAGATTATCAACCGTTCGGGAGCATCTCTTCCGGTTTCTACTATCTTGCGACACTTTCCAGTAGCCATTCTAACTAACCAACAACCATGATTACTCAACGGCGGAGCGGCGTCCTACTGCACATTACTTCTCTCCCTTCGGCGCATGGCATTGGCAATTTAGGTCCTGAAGCCTATCGATTTGCCGACTTTATGCAGCGTAGTGGTCTTACCTACTGGCAAATTCTTCCATTAAATCCGGTAGACCAAGGCAGCGGCTTCTCTCCTTATAGCGGTCTTTCGGCTTTTGCAGGAAACCCACTACTCATAAGCCCGGAATTGCTGGTCAAAGATCGTCTATTGCGAAAAGAAGAGATAAAAGTAACTACCCGTTTTCCTGAAAATAATGTAGCTTTTGATAAAGTGGTTCCGGCCATTTGTACTTGGCTGGAACAAGCATTTGCCCGGTTCTCCCGTAGCCGAAGTAAACGCTTACGCCAAGCCTACGAACAGTTTTGTATGTACGAAGCTGACTGGCTAGACGACTTTGCCGACTTTACGGCTTTTCGTCAGCACTTCGAGGGTAAGAGCTGGGATCAATGGCCAACAGATATTCGCAATCGTGATGTACTCGCGATGGATGAACTGAGAGCGATAGTGCAAAAAAGCATTAATCAGGCAAAGTTTGAGCAGTTTATCTTCTTCCGCCAGTGGAACACGTTGAAAACCTACTGCCACAAAAAAGGCGTTAAGTTCTTAGGTGATATTCCATTTTACATAGGCTACGATAGTGCCGATGTATGGGCGCATCAGGAAATCTTTAAACTCAAAAAATCTAAGCTACCCAAGGCCATCGCTGGAGTACCACCCGACTACTTTAGTAAAACCGGGCAGCTTTGGGGCATGCCAATATTTGATTGGAAAGAGCTTCAAAAAAAGAACTACCATTGGTGGATGCACCGAATCAGCCATAATTTAGCGATGTTTGATTTAGTTCGATTAGATCATTTCCGAGCTTTTTCGGCTTACTGGGAAGTAGATGCGTCCGAAAAAACTGCTATTAACGGTAAATGGAAAAAAGGACCTGCCGATAAGTTTTTTAAGCGCCTGAAAAAGAAGCATAAAAAGCTACCGATTATTGCCGAAGATTTGGGTGATATTGACCAACCTGTTTATGATTTGATGAATGAATTTGGCTTGCCGGGTATGAAGGTGTTGCACTTTGCTTTTGGCTCAGGTATGCCTAAGAGTAGTTATATTCTCCATCACCACGTGCCTAACGCGGTAGTGTACACGGGAACTCACGATAATAATACCACCCGAGGCTGGTTTAAACGCTTGAGAACTACCGACCGAAAGAGCGTATCAAATTACCTTCAACAGACAGCTACCGAACAAAATGCTGCCTATCTGTTAAGTTGTTTAGCGATGCAGTCGGTAGGCAAACTCTGTGTTATCCCGATGCAGGACTTACTAAATTTAGGCGAAGAAGCCATTATGAATCGCCCCTCTACTCCGAGCGGTAATTGGGGGTGGCGTATGAAACCCGATGCTATTACTACCCCTTTGATTCAACAAGTAAAAAGGATGAATCAGTTATACGATCGACTGCCGGAACCCATAGTACTAAAGAAGGCCACTCGTAAGTCAGCGAAGAAAAAAGCGAAGACAAATAATTCATAGTGGTTGCTAATCAAAAAAAATAAAAACTGCTCCTTTCTTCGGTCTCTCGTTTTAATCTCTGATCTCCATTGTTCATTGCCTTTCATCTTCAACCCTTCACCCGTCATCCGGTCTCTGTTGTTTTAGCTACTCGGTCATCACCTTCACATCCTCGAACATAATTGGATTATCACTGAGTCTCAATTCTTTGCCACTAGCCGTAGTCACATTTTTAAGAATTACTTCATCGGTTTTAACGTAGGGAAATTGCTCTTGGTAAGTATCGTCCGTCATTTCCGGGTTAAAATTGGTAAAAATAGCGGGACCTTGGTAATCCTCAGGATGGTTAGAATCATCAATATGAAGATTTTCTATGGTAATCCGTTCGGGCATATAGCAAGTATAGCCAAAATTATGCTGACCGGTATAACGTCCACTGATCAAACTAGCCGAACTTGGTTTGCCCCCGTTAGGCACAAAAACACAATCGCGAATAATAAACTCTCCCTGCCAAGTGCTACCGTAGTCGGAGCGTAAGTTCACTAGACTTCTACCCCGAATGGTACTGTTTTCTACGGTAAAAGTGCCTGTGCCGATGGCATTAATACCCATGTGCCCTAGCGTTGAGTTGCGAATAGTAGCATTAGCTACGCCCATATGTGCATCGAACCGAGAAAAAGTACAATTGTCGTAAAGTAAATTCTTACAGTAGTTCGATCCTATTATTCCCCAATAGGTGCGGTCATTAATATCATTGGTCTGGCTACAATTTACAAATGATACGTTTAAGGCTCGAGTTACGGAAAGATCATAAGAACCCATAGAGACTGGCTTTCCGGCTCGGCCAATGGTACGGTAGGTTTTATGTCCGGTCAAAATCGTATTCTGAATCTTCACCGATGAGCAGTCGCGGATATTGATAAAGCCCCCGTAGGGTGCGCCATGCTCCCCTTCACCGATGATTCGATGTTCCAAATTATCTACGAGCACATTAGAACGTCTAATCGCGATATTTCGGCTATAGTAGGTATATTTGGAATCTTCTTGGTTAGCAATAGTCGTAAAACGCCCACCGGTTAAAGACAGTGTTGACTCATCCATAGGAAGAGCAGTGATTTCTGTAATCTGATCAAAATCCCAAATAATCGGGGTGTTAGCATCCACATTTCCACTTTCGTCAACAACAAAAATATCAGTTTGCGGTGCTCCATTATTTTGATTCAATCCGTAGCGGATATAACGTCTGACCGTTGAATCGGTAACCGTAACCAAGCAAGTTTGTGGCAGAGAAATGTTGATCTTTTCCTGATTTTTCTTGAGAGAAGAAATTTCCTTCGGATTAAATGCTTGCTTCCTTGAGCTAACCATAAAAATTGATGCATTACGATTCTCTACTTTAGTATCATCAATAATAAAGGCCGCTTTACCAAAATCAGTATCGGTTTGGATAAACGCGGTGCGTTCCTTTCCGCTCAGGTAGTAAGTAGCTCCCTCGTCAGCTTTCACCGGTAGCTTATGCTGATTGGCAAACGCGTGAGTTGCCGCAATAGCGTCTATATCATCGATTTTACCATTACCCTGAGCACCAAAGTCACTGTAGCGAACTAATCCGGCAGCTTTAAATTTGGCTACATCCTCGGGAGATACATTTATCAGTAATTCTCCATTCTCGCCAGTGCGAACTTGGATTTTCTTCTTTTCTGAAGTGATTGTTACTCCGGGCGAATTTTTGGTTTGTCCCCAGGAAATAGTAAAAGAGATCAATAAGTAGAAAGATAAAAGACAGTATTTTGTCATGAATGTAAATGGTAGGTTGATGAGTGAATTGTAATACAAACTGACAATTCTCGCGCACAAACGCAAAAAAAAGTAAAATTGGATAGCAAGCTTTCTCTTAATCCATAAGAACGTGAATCTCCAATCGGCAAATTGGTCTACTTGACATCATTCACTGCACCCCAGCGGTTGTTGGCTGCAAAAAGCTATTATTTTTACCACCCAGTAGATAATTTAGACTTGCAATAGACTAGCTGGAAGTTAGTTAGTTGACACCTGGAGTATGACCAGTTCCTTGCCTCCTACCCCACTCGTAAACATTATGCTCAAAAACTATTTTAAAATCACACTTCGTCATCTATCTAAAAACCGAGCATACGCCCTGATTAACGTTCTGGGGCTTACCTTGGGAATAACAGCGGCGTTGTTCATTTTACAGTACGTTTACTTTGAGCTTAGCTACGATACTTTTCACCAACAGGCTAAAAATATCTACCGGGTTCCCTTCGACTGGCATGCGATGGATGAGAACGGCGTCCATACTGAAGTTTATGCTTCTAACGTACCCGGTTTCGGCCCTACCACTCAAGAAGAAATTCCTGAGGTTGTATCGGCTACTCGCTTGTTTCAGGTGCTGACGGCAGTTAGCTCTAATGTGCTAGCCTACGAGCCCTCTAATGGCGAACGTATCAGTTTCCACGAGGAAAATGGCTTCTACGCTGATTCCACCTTTTTTGAAACGTTCACTTTCCCGTTGCGCTACGGTGATCCGGTCACAGCGTTAACTGCCCCACGTAGTATTCTCCTCACTACTAGTCTGGCAGAAAAATACTTTGGCCCTAGCTGGGAACAGCAGGTACCACTGGGTGAGATAATTGACGTTAGTGGGATGCAACAAGACCGCTTCACTGTTACTGGCATTCTGGAAGAGGTTCCGGCCAACTCTCACGTACAATTTGATTTTTTGCTTTCTTACTCTTCTTTCCGTAGTGATGCCGGGGTGAACCGAAGTTGGGCCTGGAGTCAGTGCTACACCTATCTACGCTTAACTCCACAGACCGAACCTACTGTGGTAGAAGATAAAATCAAAACCATCATTAATAATCGCTATGATTGGGAGAAAAAGCCACTAATGTTCCTCCAGCCCATTACCGCTATCCACCTGGACTCCAATCTGCTATTTGAAGCGGGCGTCAATGGTTCGCGTACTTCGGTCTACTTTTTGTCAGTAATCGGCATCTTCATTCTGATTATCGGGTGGATTAATTACCTGAATTTAACCTTAGTCAAATCGCTGGATCGTGCCGAAGAGGTAGGAATAAAGAAAGCAATAGGCGCATCGAGACGACATATCATCGGTCAGTTTGTTCTGGAATCAATTACGCTCAATACTGTTTCTTTGCTGCTGGCAATACTGCTGATTCTTACTCTGCAACCGCTGGTGGTCGAGCATCTAGGCTGGGCGGTGAGCAGTATTCAGATTAATGAACTGTTCACCTCCGATATATTCTACGGATTCGTATTATTGTTACTTACGGGTAATATTGTTACCGCTTGGTATCCCGCCCGAACGATGCTGAAGGCTCCCACCATTGGCTTACAGAAGAAAGAACGAACTACGCTCGGGCAAAGTGTTTCGGCTCGAAAAGCCCTAGTCGTTTTTCAGTACGCTGCTTCGCTGATACTCATCTTCGGCAGCTTAGTCGTGTATCGTCAGTTGGATTTCATGCAGCAGCACGACTTAGGAATGGAGATCGATCAAGTGCTAGTACTGAGAACTACTCCGCAACCCGATAGCACCTACCAGTCGGGACTACCGTTCTTTCAGGATAATGTAGAGGGGCTGGCCAGTGTAGCAAAGGCGAGTGCCACTAATTTTGTGCCCGGTAAGGAAATCGCTCACAATCGGGGCTTGAGACGCACTGACGGTGGCACTAAGCGGGGTAGTAACTTCTATATGGTTCGCACAGACGAAAATTTCCTGGAAACTCTACAGCTAGACTTAATCGCCGGGCGCAACTTCAGCCCCGGGTTTACCGCAAAGTCGGTAGAAAGCGTAGTCGTCAATGAAGCCACGGTGGATATGCTGGGTTACGATAGTGCTGAAGAGGCTCTTAATCAACAAGTAATCGTTTTGGGGGAAAGAAACAAAACCTTGGAAATCATCGGTATTGTTAAGAATTACAATCAGCAGTCACTAAATAAGCAGCCCGAATCCATCGTGCTTCGGTACAACCCGTCGGCAGCGGGCTACGTAGCCTTGCAAATTAAGTCCACCGGTTCGGTACAACCCACGATAGAGCAGATACAAACTAGCTGGCAACAAGCATTTCCGAATCAGCCCTTTGATTATTTCTTCTTAGATGAATTTTTTAATCGTCAGTACCTATCGTATCAGCAGTTCAACCGAACGTTTGGAATATTTACGGCCTTGGCCATTTTCATTGCTAGTTTAGGATTGTTCGGATTAGCATCGTATACCGCTACCCGTCGCACCAAAGAAATTGGCATCCGCAAAGTACTGGGTGCTTCGGTTAATAGTATTCTGATACTGCTATCGCAGGAATACGCCAAACTTATCTTAATTGCCTTTCTTACTGCCATGCCGATTGCTAATTACCTATTCGCCGAATGGCTCAGTAGTTTTGCGTATCGTAT
The DNA here is from genome assembly GCA_937138955.1 of uncultured Flammeovirgaceae bacterium. Lineage (GTDB taxonomy): Bacteria > Bacteroidota > Bacteroidia > Cytophagales > Cyclobacteriaceae > Tunicatimonas. Next base: position 17,180 of record CAKZPJ010000116.1, read on the forward strand.
CAATGTATCGTGGTGGCTATTTGCTACTACAGGGATATTGATGCTTCTGACCGCTTGGCTTTCTGTTAGTATTCAAACCCTAAAAGTCGCCCGACGGAATCCGGTAGACAGTTTGCGAAACGAGTAGACAATTAGCAATGAACAATTACAGAAAAGCTGCACGAGTTATCCTAAACATCTCACGGGGTGCCCCGCACATTGTTAGCTGATTGAACTATGATAAAAAACATTATTCAAATTGCCTACCGCAATTTTTGGAAGCATAAGACGCTTACTCTGATTCAGATTGCGGGCTTATCAATTGGCTTGCTGTGCAGTCTGCTTATTTTTCTGTTCGTGTATCAGCACTACAGCACCGATACTTTTCATCCTGATGCTGACCGTATCTACCGAGTAGTGCTAGATATGCAAATTAAAGATGGCAGTATTGAATACGAAACCGGGGTCAGCCTGCCGATGCACCAAGCGCTGGCCGAAGAATACGCTGCAGTGGAACAGTCTGGGTTTTGTATGCGGTTTTACCGTGACCCACAACTCGCTATTACTTCAAAAAGTGGCGAATTAAACCGGTTTATTGAAACCGACGGCGTAGCGTACGCCAACACCGACTTTTTGCAAATATTTGATTACCAGTTTATTGAAGGAAATCCTAAGACAGCGCTTACCGAACCAAACCAAACCGTAATTACCCAGCAGCAAGCCCAAAAGTATTTTCCCAATGAACAGGCTTTAGGTAAGACGATCCGCCTTAATGACCGAACCGATTTAGTGGTGGCGGGGGTCGTTGAAAACCGCCCGATTAATACTGATCTTGATTTTAACGTGCTCATCTCATTGTCTACTCTTAAAGTAGTGAACCCTAGCTATCAGACAGAAAACTTCACCTGGATTGGTGGTAATAAATGGACTTTTGTCAAGCTATCCGATCCGAACCAAGCCCAATTGGTTGATGATGATTTGCCGAGTTTTGTGAACAAGTACTTAGGCGATAAATTTGCTCACTGGCATTTTCACTTGCAGCCACTGAGTGATATGCACTTCGATACTCGCTACGGCGGCACAATTCGTAAGCCACTCCTGCATTTACTAAGTCTAGTGGCAGTGATTATTGTACTCATTGCCTGTATCAACTTTATCAACCTTTCCACAGCTTTAGCCCTTTCCCGGTCAAAAGAGATAGGAGCAAGAAAAGCATTGGGTAGCTCTCGAGGGCAAATTTTCTGGCAGTTTATTACGGAAACTTCATTGGTGGCAGGTTTTTCTTTGATACTGGTTTCATTCGGCATGTTAGTGGGTCTTCCCCAACTAAATAATTGGATTCAATCGCAACTGGATCTACAACTTTTGGCTAACCCTTCGGTGATTGTTGGCTTGCTGCTTTTTATACTACTTATCATTTTTTTAGCGGGTAGTTATCCGGCAGTTGTGATGTCTGGATTTCATCCTATCCGAGCTTTAAACAATCGGATAAGTACGAAAGAAGTAGGAGGCTATCGCTTACGTCAACTACTAAGTTTCCTTCAGTTTACTATTGCCCAAGCGTTTATTATTGGAGCGGTAGTGGCACTATATCAGCTTAATTATTTTCAGCAACAAGACCTTGGTTTTCAACAAGAAGCGATCATCACCACTAAGGTTCCTCTCAGCGACTATTCTCGCTTAGCTTCCTTCAGGAATCAACTCAAGCAAGAATCTGATATTCAATACGTTAGCTTTCATCAATCACCCCCCATTACTAGTACTAACGAAGGTAGCTACGTCCGTTTTAACCACCGCGATAGTTTTGAACCTTTCTTAGTGCGTGCCCGCTGGGCCGACGAAGAATACCTAGAAGCCTACGATTTACAACTACTTACCGGACGGAACATCGTTTTGAGCGATTCAGCTACTGAGTTTTTGGTAAATGAAGAATTTGTAGCTGCGCTAGGCGCTTCTTCGGATGAGGTACTGGGAAAACATTTTTACGAAAGCAGCACCGAGACAGAAGGCACCATTGTGGGAGTAGTTGAGGACTTTCACCACCGCTCGTTACAACACCCAATTGAATCAGTGGTTATTTATCCCTACCCCAGAATATTTACGCAAGCGGGTATTCAGGTACAATCCGGCAATATTTCACAAACCCTGCAAGAGATCCAAACAGTTTGGGAAGCCACCTTTCCCAATCAGGTCTTCACCTATCAGTTTTTAGAAGATAGCGTTCAGCAACTTTACGAAAAAGAGCAGCGCATTGCTAGACTCATTCGCTTATTTACTATGGTATCCATCATAATCTGTAGTTTGGGAATGATTGGTTTAGCTCTGTATACCGCCCAACAAAGAACCAAGGAAATTGGCGTTCGAAAAACATTGGGGGCTTCAGCCGGAAATATTTTGCTGCTACTTAGTAAAAGCTTTGTCCAGCTTCTGCTACTAAGTTTTATTGTGGCGGTGGCAATCGCCAATTACGCTTTGCAAGACTGGTTAGCTGACTTCGCGTATCGTGTCAGTATTGAGTGGTGGATGTTTGCTGCATCGGGACTAATTATGTTATTCATAGTCATGCTCTCGGTTGGCAGTCAAACCTTAAAAGCCGCTCGACAGAATCCCGTAGATAGTTTGCGGGATGAGTAAACCTTTAATGACTAATGAGCAATGATTAGTGAATGACGGCAAGCGTTATTTTCATCCATCATTATTCATTACTCGCTAATCATTACTCATAGGGCTTCGGTACCGCGGTACAGTTCAGCCATTGGTAGGGTAATATTGAGCGAGCGAAGCGCTACTGCAGCTTCCCCCTCAAACCAATCCATTTTCCAGGGCTGATCAGGCGCGTTACGGTAGCGAGTTTCCACCTTCCAAGCATCTTGCTCAACCAAAACGTACTCCCGTAGAGAAGATAACTGACTATAGTAGTGAAACTTATTACCTCGGTCGTAGCTAGCCGTACTTTTAGATAATACCTCCACCAATAAGACAGGGTTTGTCAGAGCATTCGTATCATTCTTAGAACGCTCAGGAGTGCCACACACTACCGACACATCAGGGTAAAGCGATTTATCCAGTGAATCTATTCGATACTTTAAATCACTGTTAAATACTGTACAATTTTTGGAAAGTAAGACGTTGCCTAGTAATCGTCCCATACTATTAGCTATTGCGCTATGCTTTGGGTCGCCCCCGGCCATGGCAAATACTTCACCTTGATGGTACTCGTAGCGCGTATCACTTTCTTCTTCTAGCTTATTGTATTCGGCTAACGTTAAACGTTCTTCTACTGCTGGTTCCATGAATTAATTATTCATTGTATGCCAATCTACAAAAATACTTAGCTTATTCAGATACCTTTAAATCTTTTTTTGCTTCTTTTGGAACAGAATTCTAAGGTGTTGGGTATTATTCCGAGCAGTACCTCGCCAGATCATCCATTCTTCTGAGAGTATTAATTCCCACTCTTGCTCCATATGCTCTGAAATGACACACCCATTCAGCGCTTTTATTTCGGGCTGCATCAGCCTTAACCGATCTCCAAAAATTTTCCATTTTCCTCTTACTCCCTTTGTCCGGGTTCCCTGTCGATACTTCCCCTGACCAGTAAAAGTGAATAATCTACTATCAAGCACCTCCTCTAATACGACCTTTTCTTCTCTAGACCTGAACTCCACGACATTCCATTGCCCGATTAACCGCCCATAGTGTTGCTGACGGGAATCACAAGTTATGAGCAGCCCAACGATTAGCAGTATTTGGTAAAATGACAGTTTCATCCTTCGTTCTGCTTCGGTTCACCTGTTCCTATATTCTTAAAATCTACGAGCGCATCTATAAACAATAGTGAGGCTCGTTCCATATCATTTACGATACTATCAATTTTGGCAACGCAGTAGTTATAAAATAGCTGAAGGATGATGGCGACAATGAGACCGGCAACCGTTGTGAGTAGCGCGGTTTTTATACCACTAGCCACCAATGTGGGAGATATATCACCCGCCGCTTCAATTGCATCAAAGGCATTAATCATCCCGATTACCGTTCCCATAAACCCTAGCATCGGGGCAATCGAGATGAAAAGAGACATCCAGACTAAGCCTTTTTCTAGCTTACCCATTTCTACTGAACCGTAAGAGATAACTGCTTTTTCTACCATATCAATACCTTCCGGCCATTTTCCTAGACTCAAGTGAAAAATTAGCGCGATGGGGTTTCGTTTTCCTCGCAAACTATGTACTGCTTTTTCTACTCCCCCATCGTTTAGGTTTTGTCGTAACTGTCTAAGTGTTTGATCTACGTTAGTAATAGCTAGATTGAGCCGAACAATCCGTTCAATAGCGATTACCATACCAATGAGTAAACAGAGCAGTACGGGAGCCATAAACCGCCAATCGCCATTAATAAATTGTTCGCGGATTACCTGATGCAGATTAGGGTTTTCCTTGGACACAGGAAGCAACTCCATATCTGTTTCGCTTAACGAGGTAGTGTCGTTTACTAAAACTTCCTTCGTAGTTGTGTCAGATTGGGGTACACTATCTTGAGCGAATGCTCCAAGAATAAACCCAGTTAGAATGATTAATACTAAACCAAATGAGGCTGATAATTTCGTTGCTGCTTGCATAGCTTTTTTTGGTAAAGAAGCACCAAAAAGCCCTAATCCAGCAAATTAGGGCAATAGACAATGAATCAACACCGTTGTTTTTAAGCCATTTTATTAAGATAGATAATTAAATCAGTCTCTTTCGGAAGATTCATTTTTTTACGAAGGCGATAACGAGCGGTATTTACGCTACCAGGAGTAATGTTCAATTCTTTAGCTATCTCTTTCGAGGAATAGTTTTGAAGTAGGAAGGAACATATCTTCAGGTCGTGAGCCGTTAGATACGGAAATTTTTGTAACAACTGTCTTTCAAAACTTTTGGCGTTTCCCTCATTGAAAAGTTTTTTCGTCCTTAATTTCTGTTGGATTTTCTCAACGTAGCTGTTTCGGTAATTTAGTCGTTTCACCATCGCCCGATTACGATAAACACTTATAGCGATCGGAACTACGATTAGTGTCAACCCAACTCCAGCCTGAAAGAAGATTAATAGATTAACGTAAGTACGCTGTTCAGCACTGGGAATGACTGATGCTGAACGAGAATGGATAATTGACTCCTGAAAATCTTCTGAAGCAACGTTTATCCGCGTGCTCTGATAAACGTAAAGCGAGAGTCCTAAACAAACCGCCATTATTAAGATAAATGGCTTAGCAGGAGTGGCTTGATAAAATGCGTTTGTGTAGGGCATATCTAAACTGTTATGAACACGTAAAGATGAGGCTCTTATTGTAGCGGACAAATTGATAAATTTTAGTCAGTATTTCCCTTCACATAATTCTCTTTAGACTCAAGGTAAACTTCGATAGCTGCTTCCCTATCTTCCCAACCATCAATTCCCACCTTTTTCTTTTCTAAATCTTTGTAGACTTGAAAGAAGTGCTCAATCTCCTTTTTCAGATGAGGATTGATCTCATCCAGCGTATTTACCTTGTTCCAAATAGGGTCGCTAACCGGTACGCAGAGAATCTTAGCATCGGGTCCTTTTTCATCGCGCATACGGAATAGCCCGATAGGTTTCACTTCAATAAGGCAACCGGGGAAAGTAGGTTCCGACACTAGTACCAAAGCATCTAGAGCATCGCCATCGCCAGCCAGCGTTTCGGGAATGAAACCATAGTCACTCGGGTAAAACATGGAAGAAAAGATCATCCGGTCGTAGCGAATCATCTTTTTTTCGGGATCATATTCGTACTTATTGCGACTTCCTTTGGGGATTTCTACTATAACATCGAAGGTGAAGTCTTCAGGAATTTCCATAGAAAAGTTGAAAATTGTAAGATTAAAAATTACAGACTAAAAATAGTGAGTAATTTTCAATCTACAACCTATAATTTGTAATCTCATGAACCTAAAAACTGACCTAGCTAAGCACACGTTAAACTTTACCTTCGTAGCAGGTACATCGCGGGGTACACTTACTGAACACCGTACTTACTTCATAATTTTAAAGAGCAATAGTAAGATAGGTATTGGCGAATGCGCCCCGTTGAAAGGCTTAAGTCCTGATTACCTTTCAACACTAGAGCAGAAAATAAAGGAAGTACTACAAAAGCTTGAAAGCTATTCGGTTCCTAACAACCTAAGCGAGGTTGATAACCTAATTCAGCAACTCGTTCCAGTAGAATATCCGGCTATGCGATTCGGATTAGAAACGGCCCTACGTGATTTACTGAATGGTGGTGAACGAGAGATATTTTCCTCAGTCTTAAAAGATGGTAGCTTCCCCCCTATTCCAATCAATGGTTTGGTTTGGATGGGCAACCGGGATTTTATGAAGCAGCAAATTGATGAAAAACTAGCCCAGGGTTTCAACTGCATAAAACTCAAAATTGGAGCGATTGATTTTGCTACCGAATTATCATTACTAGCGTATATCCGGGAAAATTATTCCGCCGAACAGGTTACGATTCGAGTAGATGCTAACGGCGCTTTTTCGCCCGATGAAGCAATGGATAAAATACGGCAATTAGCGGCTTACGACCTGCATTCCATTGAGCAACCAATTGCTGCAGGGCAAGCGAAAAATATGCAAAAGCTTTGCAGCAAAACCTCCTTACCCATTGCCCTCGATGAAGAACTAATCGGCATTTACGATTATCAGGCGCAGACCAAACTCCTAGATCTGATTCAGCCTCAGTACATTATTTTAAAACCTACTTTGCTAGGTGGGCTAGCAGCTACCGAACAGTGGATTGAGTTAGCTGAAGAACGACACATCGGCTGGTGGATGACCTCAGCCTTAGAATCTAACATCGGCCTGAACGCTATTGCCCAGTTTGCTGCTTATAAGAAAGTATCAGCTCCGCAAGGGTTAGGCACCGGAAAACTTTACCATAACAACATTCCATCACCTCTTCAGATTCACCAGGGTCAACTGCATTATAACCCCTCTGAACCCTGGAATTTGTCAATTATTCAGCCGTAAGTTTTTCTATTTACCGATCAAAAATTACGCAGGTTTCTGCCCTTTTTACCCCCACTTTTTTCATTTATATGAAGGAATAACTGATTTTTTCAAAATTCCCTAATCCATTGGTATGCAGCGAAGTATACTATCACTTTATCAAAATAATTGCAGCTTTTGTTAAGGATTTTTTAACGTAGGCATGATTTTAGCACTATTCTTAACAGAATGTAAGTATTGATTGCTTTTTAGTACAATACTTCTATGTGCAACGAAAATTTCCGATTATGAAAACTCTCCATAAATTTTTCCGAATAAGCTTGGTGCTAGGACTATTTAGCCTGGTAGTTTCCGTTTCGGAAAGTAAAGCTCAAGGCCAGGTATCTTTTGATGTTTTCTATAATGAACTAGCTCCTCACGGTAACTGGGTTTATAATAATCGTTACGGTCAGGTTTGGGTTCCTAATGTGCGAAGAGGTTTTCGGCCCTACGTTACCCGAGGTCATTGGATTATGACTGACTACGGTAACACTTGGGTATCAGACTATAATTGGGGTTGGGCACCGTTTCACTACGGTCGTTGGTATTTGGATGATTTTTACGGTTGGGCTTGGGTTCCGGGTTACGACTGGGGACCGGCCTGGGTCGCTTGGCGCTCAGGTGGTAACCACTACGGATGGGCACCACTTTCGCCAGGACTGAATGTTAATGTTTCTATAAATATTGGACGACGCATTCCCAGAAACTACTGGGCATTTGTACCGCACCGCTATTTTACCAGTCCTCGTATTTACGACTACTGTTTACCAAATCGTCGGATTGGAAATATCTATCGTCAAACTACGATTATCAATAATACCTACGTTTACAATAATCAGCACCATTACTATAGTGGACCGCAAGTTCGAGAAATTGAGCGAGTTACTCGCCGTCAGGTACCTGTTCGCCGAGTGCGACCAGCTCAGCGACCCGGTGCTCCCGCTTTGCGACAACGTTCCGTTACTATGTATCAACCCCGCGCTAGTAGAAGCCGGAGTAGCAGTGCCTCTAGAGTAAGTCC
>CAKZPJ010000117.1 GCA_937138955.1 uncultured Flammeovirgaceae bacterium
GCGGCATCACCGAACGGATTTTCACGTTTGCCAAAAAACTGGTAGGGCATATCAGTGGCGGCTTAGCTCACGCCAACGTTATTGCCGGGGTTATTTTTTCCTGGATGTCAGGTTCGGCGGTGGCGGCGGTGGGAGGGCTGGGGGAGATAGAGCTGAAAGCCATGAGGGAAAACGGATACGATGGCCCATTTGCTGCCTCAGTCACCACGGCTGCTTCGGTGTTGGGACCGATTATTCCCCCCAGCATTCCTTTTATTATTTATGCCGCCATGACCGAAAACTCAGTAGGCAAGCTGTTTTTAGCCGGTATTGTGCCAGGGGTTTTCCTGGCGTTGGCTACGATGTTGTTAATCTATATCTACAGCAAGCAGCGGAACTACCCTAAAGAGAAACGCGCAACGGTTAAAGAAGTACTGAAGATATCGGGCGATGCTGTTCTTCCGCTAATGATGCCGGTGATCATGCTGGGAGGCATTGCCATTGGGTTGTTTACTCCTACCGAAGCGGCCGCCGTGGCGGTAGCCTATGCTTTTATTGTAGGTCGCTTCGTATACCGTACGGTCAAGGTGAAAGATTTGCCCCGAATTTTGGTAGAAACCATGATCACCACGTCGGTAGTCACCTTTGTCATATCGTTCACCGCTCCCTTTTCTTATCTGCTAATCATTTACGAAGCCGGGGAAATTATCTCAGGACTGATTACCGACCTGACCGATAACAAATACATTGTACTATTCATCATCAATATAGTTTTACTGTTCTTCGGCGCACTGATGGAAGCCGGGGTAGTGCTAATTATTTTCATTCCCATCCTATATCCCTTGGCAATGGACCTAGGCATTGACCCTATCCACTTCGGGGTTATCATGGTTGTTAACCTGATGATAGGAGTTGCTACGCCACCTATGGGCGTATGCCTGTTCGTTATGAGCCATATCAGCGGGATTAAGCTGGAAACGCTAATGAAAGGCATCTTGCCCTTTCTGGTTCCGATGATCATTGTGCTGCTGCTGATCACCTACTTTCCCGACCTGGTCACTTTTTTACCTAACCGGCTCATGAAATGAAGCTACTCACTACATCACCGATTAAAGAGGCATGTCCGCTAGGGAGGTGGCTAATCGTGCTGTTACTTTTCTCAGTAGCCTGTCAGAGTAGTGCTGAGGAAGCTAGAATAGTGAAGGTAGGACTCACTCACGGTAAGAACCACTCGTTTACCCAGGCCCTGGAACGGTTTGCCGAAGAATTAGAACAGCGCACGGAAGGACGCTACGACATCCGAATCTACCACAGTGCTCAGTTGGGTGGCGAGAAGGAAATGCAGGAGATGCTGGCCATTGGCAGTTTGGACATCTCACTAAGCGGGGTTTTAAACACTTACGAGTCAATGTTTGCCGTGTTAGAGTTGCCCTATCTGTATCACGACCGTGACCACGTGCTGCGGGTTAATCAGAGTTCGGTGATGGAAGGGTTGTCGGCTTCGCTGGAAGGTCAGGGTATCCGTCTGTTTGGGTTTTACGAAAATGGCTTTCGGCATATCTCTAACTCCAAAAAGCCCATTGAGTCCCCTTCCGATTTAGAAGGCTTGCTGATCCGCACTCCTGAAAACCCCGCCCAGATAGCAACGATACGGTCATTAGGAGCCATTCCTACTCCGATGAGCTTTTCAGAACTGTATACCGCCCTAATGCAGGAAGTAGTAGATGGACAGGAAAACCCCTTGCAAAATATCTGGTACGGCCGGATTTACGAGGCTCAGCCGTATATCGCCAAAACCTACCATATCTACAACTCAGTCTATATTCTGGCGTCCGTACGGTTCTGGCAGATGTTGCCTGAACAGGATAGGGCTATTTTTGAGCAGGCCATAGATTCCTCCAGCCAATGGCAGCTAAGCTACATGGCCGAACTGAACCAGTCGCTGGAGGAGAAAATGAAGGCAGCAGGAATACAATTTACTGAGCCTGATTTGATTGAATTTGAACAAGCCACCCTACCCGCCTACGAAGAACTGTACGAACAGTTAGGCCCATCTGCCCGGAACATTGTTGAAACCATTAAAAGCATGAAGCAGTGAAAACAGTATTAATAACCCTTCTTGCCATTCTGCTGGGAGCCTGTTCTTACCAAAGCTCCGGCTCAGAGAGTAACTCTGAGAAGAATAAGATTTTCTATCTTAACTCTTATCATCCTGGCTACAAATCGTCTGACGATATACTCAAAGGCTTTGAACGAGGGATGGAAGGGCAGACTGTCGATACGGAGGTACTCTACATGAATACCAAGAAGCTAGATTCCCTGGCAATTGTAGAAAAAGCGCAGCAGGCACTCAGGTTGATAGAACGCTTTCAGCCGGATATTATCGTCGTATCCGATGATAATGCGGTAAAATACGTCGTGGAGCCTTTTCTGAAAGATGGGCCTTACCCGGTAATTTTTACGGGGGTAAACTGGTCGTGCCAACAGTACGGGCTGCCTACCGAGCACGTGACGGGCATTCTGGAAATTTTGCCGGTGGAAGCTACCCTGGACACCCTTCGGAATTATTTTCCTGATATAAAAACGGTAGCGGTCTTATCCGAAGAATCAACTTCCGAGCAGAAGAATATTGATGTTATTACCCCCATCCTGGAAGAGAAAGGGTTTGAGGTGGAATACGAGTTAGTGGACAACTACGCCGCTTGGAAAGAAACCTTTATCGGGCTTAACCAGACCGCCGACGCAATATTTATTCCCACCAATGGTGCGGTTAAAAACTGGCCAGATACATCGGCTGAGCTTTTCGTGCAGAATCATATCCAAGTACCCGTTTTTACCTGCGATGACTTTATGATGCGCTACGCTGTTTTCGGCCTAACCAAACGTCCGGAAGAGATGGGAGAGTGGGCGGCTACCAAAGCATTGGAGGTATTACGTGGTACGTCCGTGTCGGATATTCAGGTCAGTCAGAACAGTTCGTTTCAGGCCTGGATCAACTACTCTTTGGCCGACCGGATTGGGTTTATTCCGAGCCAACCTCTTAAGCAAGAATTACACAACGCAGAAGAGATATGATGGCATCCGGCCTCTACCGATTGGTATCGTACGCACTAGTAAGCATGCTGGCAGCAGGGCTGGATAGCAATGTTTGCCTGGCCGCGGTCCGGCTTCCTTCCCTGTTTAGCTCCAACATGGTTCTCCAGCGAGACCAGCCGATACCTGTCTGGGGTTGGGCCGACGCCGGGGAAAAAGTAACGGTCACCTTTAAAGGAAAGAAGTATTCAACCCGTGCTGGGGAAGGCGGAAAATGGAAAGTAGAGCTACCGGCCGAGCCGGCCGGAGGGCCTTTTTCATTAATCGTTGAAGGCCAGAATAGCATTGAGCTTTCCGATATTCTCATCGGCGATGTCTGGGTCTGTTCTGGCCAATCCAATATGGAGTGGCCCCTCAAGATCACTACGGGGGCATTCAAGGAAATTAGCAGTTATACCAACCCCAACATCAGGCTGTTTGATATTGACCGTACTGGCTCGCTGCAACCGCAAAATGATTTGCCCGAAAATAAGTGGCTTGGGTTTGCATCCAGGAACGTAGCGAATTTCTCAGCAGTGGGCTACTACTTTGGCAAGGAAATTCAGCAGACCCAGCAGGTACCGGTTGGCCTAATCCAGGCCGCCTGGGGAGGTACGATGGTAGAAGGGTGGATGCACCCCGAGCTTTTAGAGGGCTACCCGGAAATTGAGGAAAAGCTGGAGTATCTGGCGGAAATGGATACGATCCCTATTCGGGAGCAAAAACTAGCCCGGTGGCGGCAGTTAGTCAATGAAATAGATGAAGGATTGGCCGGGGAAAAGCCACTTTGGGTAGGCACTGAGTTGGGTGACTCGGATTGGCCCACGGTGACTTTACCCAGCTACTGGGAAGAGGCTCTCAGCCTGAACCTGGACGGCACGGTCTGGTTCCGTAAGCACTTTACGATTCAGGAAGCAGAGGATATAGTTGATGCAAGGCTGCATTTAGGCTTAGTAGACGATGTAGCTGATATTTATATCAATGGCCGCCAACTCGAAAAATCTTATTTAAGCAAGTGGTCGGAACAGGTTTTCGATGTTGATAGCACCTTTTTCCGGCCAGGAAAAAATGTTATTACGGTCAGGGTTTTCGACTACGACCACCGGGGTGGTATAGGAGGTGAAGAGAATGATTTCTACCTGAAGCTGGGCGACCTGATTATTGGCTTGTACGGAGCGTGGAGGTACCGGGTGGGTGCCGATGCTGACCACCTGACTGGTATGCGGGCCAACCTGGACGAGAAACACCTTCCTTCCATCATGTATAACGGGATGATTAATCCCCTTACGAATTTTCCCATTAAGGGCGTGATCTGGTACCAGGGGGAATCCAACACCAAAGAGCCTGGGTCTTACGAGACCCTGTTTAAAAGCCTAATTGCCGATTGGCGTAAGCAGTGGAATGATAACTTCCCTTTTCTATTCGTTCAGCTTAGTAGCTTTTCCGAACCTGAATTTTTCTACCCTTTTGGCGACTGGGCCGCTATCCGGGAAGCCCAGCGAAAAGCCTTAGCATTCGACCATACCGGCATGGCCGTCAGCATTGATCTAAGCGACCCGTCCAATCCTCATAATATTCACCCCCGGGATAAACGAAGTGTGGGAAAGCGGTTGGCACTTATCGCCCGCAAAGAAGTTTACGGCGAGGATATTTTGGCCGAAGGGCCGACACTGGAACGTTGGGAAGTAGAGAATGACACGGTTAAACTCACATTTTCCAATGTCGGTGAAGGGTTGGCGACCACCGATGGGTACGGCTGCGTAAAGGGATTTGAAATACTATCTAACGCCGGTTCCTACCTTAAAGTAGAAGGTGCTATCCGCGGCAACCAAGTGATAATCAGTCCTCCGAAGACAGATAACCCTCAAGCGGTGCGGTACGCCTGGTCAAACTATCCGGTAGGGGCCAATCTGATCAACAGTGTTAACCTTCCTGCTTCCCCGTTTAAAATTGAACTACACTAAATAATCTACTTATGAAGAGCAAAATCCAACTGCTATTTTTTCTTTTATTTATCGCTATCCAGTCGGCTTTTTCGCAAAGGTATTTGAATTCGGGTATTGAAGTTAAAGTAGTGCCCAATACCAAAATGATCGTCAATTTTGATCATACACTACGTCCCTGGCATGGCTGCGGGGTGAATTACGGGGAAGCCTGCCAGACTCGCGACTACCAGCTATTTCAGCAGGATTACAGCGGCTTTAGCTTTGCTACCCCTGAAACTAAGGCAACCATCATGGAAATGGTGTTCGGGGCCGATGGGCTGCGCCCGGGGCTTACCAAACTTTTTCTGGATCCTTTTCACGAAGGCCTGGCTATCGAGGATAACGACAACGATGATCCCTACGACATCAACCTAGATGGATACGATCATCGTACCACCACCGAAAACATGCGTTACTTCAACCGGGAAGGTCTGCAGATGATGAAAGCGTGGGGAGGCGACCTAGTAGCTCTGGCTACACTCTACGCGCCTGCCCCCTGGATGACCCAGCAGAAATACATATTGGGTCGCGACTTAGACCCCGAACTTAAACCCGAAGTAGCCGAGTATATGGCCTCCTGGGCTAAGTTTCTGCGCGAAGTGGAGGGCATTCCCGTAAACTATATTTCGTTTCATAACGAGGGGGACGCCTACTACCGTTGGCCTCGGGATGGAAGTAACCCCGGCGAGGATCACCGGGACTATAACACTTATTGGACACCGCAGCAGGTGGCCGAGTTTCTTAAAATCACCCGCAAAGTCTTGGATGCTAACGGCCTGGAGGAAGTAGGGCTAAGCCCCGGTGAAACCCAAACTTGGTACCGCTTTGATCAGTGGGGCTACGCTAGCGCCATTGTACACGACCAAGAAGCACTTGCCAACCTGGATTTGATGACCAGTCATAGCTTCGCCTATTTAGAAGGGCTGCAATCGGTGTATTACGGAGATTACCGAAGCATAGGGCAAGACCTTATTCAAGCTCATAAAGAAGGAGTGCCGGTGTGGGTTACCTCCCGTCCCTGGACGGAAGGGGCGGATTTCATCGAGAACATTCGCCGTGACATCTATGAGTCGAAGGCCAACGGGATAATTCCCTGGGCACCTATCTCGGGAGCCAATCAGTGGCTAGAAGCCGACAATACCTATAGCGACGGTTCCATGGATGCCGCTTTTCTTATTAAAGAAGATAGGGCAAACGCATCAAAATCTGGATATACTGATTTTAGAGGGTGTAGATACTTTTATAGCTGACCCGCTTTTCAGTATATAGATTAAAAATAGGCTTCATTTGCTAGAAAAGCCATTTGAGAATTTTGATGCGTTTGCCCTATATAACAGTAGTTTCCCTCCATAAAAATATTATAAATCTTCTTACTGCATCCACTTTTATAGCCAAATCATAGTGTCATTAAGTCTATCGTACAGGGCTAAAATCAAATTCTTGGAGACTTATAAAAAGCACTCCTCTCTACTTGATAGCACCTTCTATAATTCTACTCCCTACGTTTTGAATCGCGTACTAGATAAAAAATAAAAGTGAATCAAAAATATAACTCAAACAGCTTCTAAGCTCGACTTTACTACTTCTTCTACATTCAGAAAAGGCTGTTTCCAGCGAAAATAATGGCTTTTTGAATTAATGGGTGTCTAGTTTTTAACCTGATGTTCAAAAAAAATTTGGAATGTGTCTTCTATTGTCTTTATTAAGCGATCTAAGTCTCACAAAGTGGTAAAGTCAAGATAAGATACAACTAGAAATTGGTAATCTTTTTCTGTCTAGAGCTTCCATCGGTTACCAATAGAACATCAAAACTGACTGACTCTTTTAACGAAATATAAAAGAGTCAGTGCCCGATTTTGAACGAAGGTGTTCGGTGGCGGACACTTATTGAAGCAGTTATAGGCTGACTGAGTGAAAAGAGCCCGTAATCTGTTGTGGCACACGAATTGATAATCTACGGACGTTTGTAAAACATCAACGTTATGCTTCAAAATATATTTAAATTAATAAAATTGCGGGGAGCATTAGAATCTATCATCTTCAGAAGAAGCAGACTAGCTTTTCAAAAAGATAATTGTGTTACCTATTACGGTATTCTACTGCTTTACCTATCATTATTCTTACCACATTGAGTATAAACAATAATACCGTTTTGAGGCCAGCAGAATCCAATTTATCTTCAACTGACGAAGTAGTCTTGGTTGGAATTCAACAAGGTGAAGAGGCTGCCTATCAAACGCTATTTACTAAGTATTATCCTATGTTGACTACTTTTGCTCTTAGGTATGTAAGTGAGGTAGACTCAGCTAAAGAAATAGTACAGGAAGTGTTTATTAAATTATACCAAAAGCGAGAGACACTCATCATTCAGCAGTCACTTAAAGCCTACTTGTTTAAAGCTGTGTATCGCACTTGCCTCAACACGATTCATCAGGAGAATCGGCGAAGTTACCATCATCAAGAAGCCATCCTTTATCGGTCCGATGCCGAATACGCTAACAAACTAGAAGAAGCCGAAGCTGAGCAACGAATCTACAGGGCTATAGACCAACTACCTACTCAGTGTCGGCGTATCTTTACTATGAATCGTTTCGAAGGCATGGGTAACCAAGCTGTTGCTGATCAACTAAATCTTTCTAAACGCACCGTAGAAACACAAATCAGTAAAGCTCTTAAACTACTACGAAAAACCCTCTTTCTATTGATAGGGGGCTTATTTTTTTAGCAAATAAAGATTTCTAGATACGTGTTTCTACCCTGAGGTTAGCTTTAAGGGCTTGAACATAATAACTGGTTAGCGCAACTATGGATAAATTTTTTTTAAGGAATAAATTTAAGTAGCTTTTAAGCCTTCTTTGCCAAAAAGCCATTGTCACACAAACTGCCAAATTTTGCTATTGTAAAAGTGAAAAACTACGTAAGTTTGGTCAACGAGTTGGTTATCAGCACCTTGAGTGTAATAGTTGCGATAAGACTATTAAAATTATATTTGGCTAATAGAAGTCGCCGTCCCTTACACGAGATTTCTCGCCATCAATTTAGCCTGCTCCAATACTGTTTCGGTTGTCTGCTTTTCTAAGTCCGGCGGGTAACCGTTTTTTCTGAGGATGCGCTTGACGGTGGTGCCCTTATGCTATCGTTGTTCCAAATAAGCCGTTTTAATAGTAAATAGGCTACTAACGGCTGGAAAATTAAAGTATTGTTTCCCGGAATAAAGTTTATAAGTGTATATAACTGATAATCAGGAACTTAATATTTAAAAAATAGCCCCGGAAGGAATCGAACCTACATCTAAGCTTTAGGAAAGCCCTATTCTATCCATTGAACTACGGGGCCAGTAAAATAGCGGCAAAGTTCTGCTCACTCAGCTATTAATAGGGTAGCCGATGAGTAATTCAGTGCGCCAAAGGTAGTAAAATCAGTTACGACGATCAATCACTTCTTTGCGGAGTATTTAACTAATACTCTTTGGTGTATGTTAACAATTTTCAGACGGCTTACCCGTCTACCACTTCGGAGGAAAATTTATGGCTAAAAAAAATCAATCTAATTATTCGTCTCAATCCGAGAAGCTTTCGTTTAAAGAACGCTTCCGGGCACTGCGTACCATTCCACCTTTTTTTCGCCTGATTTGGCAAACCAGCCCTGCTCTGTTTACTGCCAACGTAGTTTTACGAATTGTTCGGGCAGCGGTACCCGTAACGGTTCTTTATATCGGTAAACTAATTATCGACGAAGTGGTGCGGCTCACGCAAACAGCGGGTGAACCAGATTTAACGTACTTGCTTACCCTTATCGGAATTGAGTTTGCTATCGCTATTGTGTCAGATGCAATCAATCGCTCTACCGTTTTATTGGATAGCCTGTTGGGCGACAAATTTGCCAATGAAACTTCAGTACGACTCATGCAGCATGCTGGGACGCTAGATTTACAGCAGTTTGAAGATGCTGATTTCTACGACAAAATGGAGCGCGCTCGTCGGCAGACCAACCGACGTACTAGCCTCATGTCGCAGGTGCTGGGGCAGTTCCAAAGTTTAATTACAATTGCCTTTCTGGCGGTAGGTCTCATTGCATTGAGTCCCTGGCTAATTGCTTTAATAGCAGTGGCAGTAATACCGGCTTTCTTGGGAGAAACGCATTTTAATGAACGAAGCTACTCGCTGAACCGCCAGTGGACTCCCGAGCGACGCGAACTGGACTACTATCGGTTTATTGGTGCGAGTGATGAAACGGCTAAAGAGGTAAAGATATTTGGCTTGTCTGATTATCTGGTCAGTCAATTTGCTGCATTGGCGGACAAATATTACCAAGCCAACCGGAAAATTGCCATTTCGCGAGCTCGTTGGGGAAGTGCATTAGCGGCTATCGGCAGTGCCGGATACTACGGGGCCTACGTACTCATTGTGTTGCAAACGGTAAATGGTCAACTCAGTATTGGTGATCTAACCTTTCTGGCGGGTTCTTTTGCCCGCTTACGTAGTCAACTGGAGTCGGTGCTAAACCAGTTTTCTAGTATGGCTGAAGGGGCGTTGTACTTACAGGACTTCTTTGATTTTTTCGAAATGAAACCATTGTCTCAGCAGCAGTTGAATGGTAAAGGTCAAACTCTATTGGACTTTCCTCAGCCAATTCGGCAGGGCTTTGTGTTTGAGAATGTAGGGTTTAAGTACCCCAATACTGAAATATGGGCGGTGAAGGGATTAAACTTTACGCTACAGGCCGGAGAGAAACTAGCGCTGGTAGGAGAGAACGGGGCGGGCAAGACGACATTAATTAAACTTATCTCTCGACTCTACGATCCCAGTGAAGGCCGTATCTTACTGGATGGTAGGGATTTACGAGATTACGATTCAGAACAACTGCGCGCTGGAATTGGAGTGATTTTTCAAGATTTTGTCCGTTACCAGATGACGGCTGCTACCAATATTGCAGTAGGTAGTATCAGTGAACGCCAGAATTTAGCCAGAATTGATACTGCCGCCGATCGGGGCATGGCTAATCAGGTAATTAAGAAATTGCCGCAGGGCTACGACCAGATGATTGGCCGTCGTTTTGCTGAAGGGGTAAACCTGTCGGGAGGCGAGTGGCAGAAGATTGCGATTAGTCGCGCTTACATGCGCGACGCTCAGGTACTTATTCTAGATGAACCTACCGCCGCCCTAGATGCCCGAGCCGAATACGAAGTGTTTAAACGGTTCTCAGACTTGACTGCCGGAAAAACAGCTGTGTTGATCTCCCACCGCTTCTCTACTGTCCGGATGGCCAACCGAATTTTGGTGCTGGAAGGGGGGCAGTTACGCGAGATTGGTACGCATGAGGAGTTATTAGCCCAAGATGGCAAGTACGCCGAACTATTCAGTTTGCAGGCGCAAGGATATTTATAGATCGTTTGTTCCTTCCGTTGGTTATATTTAGATTTGTGCTATTAATGGTCCATTAGCTCAACTGGATAGAGCAACTGCCTTTAAGTTATAGGAGCCTTCTTAGGGAAACAGAAACCTAAGAAGTGGATGGTACTGTATCGGTGAAACCTGGCAAGCGAACAGAATCGTTAGATGATGTCGCCCAATGGCAATACCGAGGAAACCTTTGTATTACCCATGCGTTGGTTTGTTTGATGAAAGCACACCATACTAAATCGCTAGGTGACTTAGGAGTTTTGAAGGTTCAATGTAACCTATTTGAACAAGGATATATCCCTTGCATCCCGCTAACGGAGCACGCACCTTATGATTTGGTAGCGTGCGACGAGAGCGGATGTAAGAGAATACAAGTTAAGACCAGAAGTCTGTCGACCACCGGAACAATCTCGGTAAGGTTTCAGTCTTCTTGGGCTGGCAAGAATGGCACCCATATGGTAGATTGGAAAAAGGATAGCCTCGATCTGGTAGCTGTCTACTGTCCTGAAACCGATGCGTGTTATTACTTTGATCATACCCGGTTCGGAAGAACGGTTACCTTGAGGGTAAAGACTTCTAAAAATAATCAAGCTAAGAAAATACATTTAGCAAATGATTATTTGAGGGTTCCGTAGAGGCCATACGTACCACGCCTGAAACGGCGAAGATATGGTCCAGACCACAAACAGCAACTACGCTGGCTGCGAAAGCAGTAGTTGGTACGCTAAGCAGTAGGTTTCAGGTTCGAGTCCTGAATGGATCACTTTTCAATGGAATTATTAGGAAAAAGCACTTACGGAACTATATCCATAAGTGCTTTTTCTTTGTCTATCTAAAAGCAAAACTTTCAACAGATAGATAGCAAGAGATTCTAAACTTCATCAAGGTAAGCCGAAATAGTCAACTCCAAGCTTCTCGATAAAAACGAATCCAGTTGAGGGAACAGATATTGGCAATGTCTTCTTCGGAATATCCTCGCGAGGTAAGTATATCGGGTATCTTTTGCAGGTCAGCAATAGTATCAACATCCTGGGGTGATTGTTCCGTGCCGAAGGCTCCATCCAGATCGGAGCCGATACCAACGTGGTGAGAGTTACCCGCTAATTGACAAATGTGGTCAATATGGTTAACTACGGTTTCCAGACTAATATTCTCACCTTTCGGAGTAGACGTTCCCCGAACCCAAGTGGGAGTCAACATCCAGGCATCTAATGCTACTCCAATGACTGCTCCTCGTTCAATCAGTGCCCGGAGCTGTTCGTCGGAAAATTGCCGATGATGGGGCACTAATGCTCGGCAATTGTTATGACTGGCACAGACTGCTCCTTGAAAGTGATCCAGTGCTTCCCAAAAGCTTTTATCGCACAAATGAGTAGTGTCCAGAATTATGTCGAGGCGATCCATTTCTTGCAGTAAGTCACGACCCTTCTGACCGATACCGCCGCTGGCGTCAGTGCCCTGAGCGTAGGTGCCGGGGCCGTAGTGGGCGGGGCCAATCGCCCGAAGGCCACTGGCGTAAGCCTGCTCCAGATGCCGAAAACTGACAATAGAATCTGCTCCCTCTAAACTGCGAATCATTCCAATAGGAGTTGTCTGAGGATTTTCTTCCCAGCTTATCAAATGAGCATCTAAAGATTCCTTATCGGCGATGGTAGTGATCTGCCCATCTTCTTCCATTGCTTGATACCAAGCTAACTGCGCCTGCGTCTGCGCCCAAGCCTGTTCCGGAGAATTCCAGCTGGCACCGGGCATCACGTTGTTCTTTTTAGCGTAGCGAGCAATCTGAGTTCCGACTACTACCCCAACATTTCCTTCGCGCAGACT
>CAKZPJ010000118.1 GCA_937138955.1 uncultured Flammeovirgaceae bacterium
GTTTCTGCATAGAGCTTGTCCATCATCTGGAATATATCGCGATGGGAATATTTCATGTTAAGTACCGCGCTTACCATATTTTCAAAGGTACCGGCGGTAAAGCTCTGGTTGAATGTATTGTACACAATCAGTCGCTCATCTTCCGGTATGCAATTCAGCTCGGTGGAGATAAGCCTGATGAGCCTGGTAAAGTAGGTGTAGAGGTAGAGGGGCGACTTTTGCGGTAGCTCCAGCTGGAACTCATCTTCAAAGACAGCGATGTTACGCAGCGTGCCCTCTGCCAGCCCAAGCATATGCTGGTTGGTATGCTGCCCATTGGTAGAGCGGCTTTTTTTGATAAACTGCTGGGAGCGCTCTTCGCTGATTTCACCCAATTGGCGCATTTGTCGGAGGCAGAATTTATGGAATTAATGAAGCAATTGCAGCGGGACTTAGATCGTTTGCTGCAACAAAGTCCGTCACAGTTAGGAAAAGTCTCGCAAGTAACCCAGGCGTTTTTTGATTCCATTCCCACTATATATGATCTGATTCAGGATGACGTTACCGGAATATACGAAGGTGATCCGGCGGCTAAAGATCGAAGCCAAGTAATTCGTTCGTATCCCGGGTTCTACGCGATTGCTGCTTACCGCTTTGCTCATCGGTTGCACCGCCTCGGAGTAGAAGACTTACCTCGTATCATTACCGAGTACGCGCATAGCAGAACGGGTATCGATATTCACCCATCGGCTACTATTGGCTCTCACTTTTGCATTGACCACGGTACTGGCATTGTGGTGGGAGCCACTACAGTTATTGGCAACCACGTTAAAATCTACCAGAACGTTACTTTAGGGGCAATCAGTGTAAATAAAGAAGATGCCGCTATCAAACGCCATCCGACTATTGAAGACCATGTAGTGATATACTCAGGCGCCACAATTTTGGGGGGTAAAACGGTAATCGGACGCGGAAGCGTCATCGGCGGCAACGTATGGCTGACCCGGAGCGTTCCTCCCGACTCCAAAGTATACTACCAATCCCGAATGTACAACGACGCTTCTAAGGACACGGATCTGATCATTCACAAAACTAATTGATTCTCTTTACTCTTATACCATGAACTTTGTTGACCTTATAGGAAACACTCCTCTCGTTGAACTACAAGCTATTCCTAAGCAGAAAAACGTAAGGCTACTCGGCAAACTGGAAGGAAATAATCCGGGAGGAAGTGTAAAAGACCGGGCGGCTTATAGCATGATTAAAGGTGCATTGGATCGAGGAGATATAAAAACGGGAGATCGATTGGTAGAAGCCACCAGCGGAAATACTGGCATTGCCCTGGCAATGATTGCTAGCGTCCTAGGCTTAGATATGACGCTTGTGATGCCCGATAATTCTACCCGCGAGCGAGTACTAGCCATGAAAGCCTACGGGGCTGAAGTCGTGCTAACCCCTGCCAAAAAAACGATTGAGTATTCTCGGGAATTAGCTGAGCAGATGTCTACCGACAAAGGTTACTTTATGCTAAACCAGTTCGGTAATCCCGATAACTACCGCGCTCACTACCATACTACTGGCCCTGAGATATGGCGCGATACGAAAGGAGAAATAACCCATTTTGTTTCCGCCATGGGCACCACGGGTACCATTATGGGCGTTTCCCGCTACCTGAAAGAACAAAACCCAGCGATACAGATTGTGGGAACGCAGCCGACTGATGGGTCGCGCATTCCGGGCATCCGCCGATGGAGTCCGGAATTTTTACCTAAAATTTTTGAGGCGGAACGGGTGGATCGAGTGATTGATGTAAGTGAAGAAGATGCCCGAATTTACGCTAAACGATTAGCCAAGGAAGAAGGAATACTATCAGGAATGAGCAGTGGCGGTGCGCTCTGCGCTGCGCTACAGATAGCCGAAGAAGTTGATTCGGGTGTAATTGTCTCTATCGTTTGCGACCGGGGCGATCGTTACCTCAGTTCTGATTTGTTTACCTAATTATCTTCATACTCATAGCGGACGGCTTTGGCCTTCAGAATTAATGCCGCAGATGCTTCTGAGTGTTCTACGTCTATATCGTGAAAAACGATTGCATCGGCACCCACAGCTTTTGCACGATCAATCATCGCCTGCTGAATTCTTTCTTGACTAGCCAACGATCCTCCACTGTTGGCTAATGTACCAATCACTTCGTAAGGCTGACTAATTTTATTTTCGTCGAAGTAAATTTCAATAGGTTGCGGTTGGTAAGGTGGATAGGTTTTACCCGAATAAAATATATGGGGTGTGCAACCGACTAATACTAACATTGTGAGTGATAATAAAGCGGTTCTCATGGCACTAATGGTTAGGTAAAAAATGTTGTACTAAAGTTAAACCAAATCTAGTGCCAACCAAGTATTCGTTTTAGTTGTTTTAAACAAAACGGCTTTATATTCACGTAATACTAAAGCACAAAACAAACCTCTCTTAACCGCGTTTTCAAAACTATGATAGGCTACCGATTTACCAATTATACCCCCGGCCCGGAACAGGAAGGTCAGAGTACGTTTGACCAGTTGCTGAAGATTTTTATGGAACTGATGGTAATTACCTCCGGCGATGTTTCTGAAACTTTGCAGTGGATGAACAGTCTGGACAATCAGTACGGACTTACCAATGATGAGTACGGTATGGGTGACTTCATCCAAGATCTGAAAGACAAAGGATACATTACCGAAGAAAACCAGAAAGGAGAGTTTGAAGTAACTGCGAAAACCGAGCGAAAGATTCGGCGTGATGCGTTAGAAGAAATCTTCGGTAAGCTGAAAAAATCAGGCAAAGGAGATCATAAAACTCCCTACAGCGGATTTGGCGACGAACCTAGTACTGACCGCCGCGACTATCAGTTCGGCGACACGCTGGAGCAAATTTCCATGACGGATTCTATCCGTAATGCTCAAATCAATCATGGCTTGGGAGATTTCACCCTGACCGAGGGTGACCTGGAGGTAAACGATACGGAGTACAAGACTCAAACTTCTACGGTGCTGATGATTGACATCTCGCACTCCATGATTCTCTACGGTGAAGACCGGATTACCCCGGCAAAGAAGGTGGGAATGGCTTTGGCCGAGTTGATTACGACCAAATACCGAAAAGATACGCTAGATATTATCGTGTTCGGCAACGATGCCTGGCAGATTCAGATCAAAGATTTACCTTACTTACAGGTTGGTCCCTATCACACTAATACCGTAGCTGGTTTAGAACTAGCAATGGATATTTTGCGTCGTCGGAAGACAGCCAATAAACAAATCTTTATGATTACCGACGGCAAACCTACCTGTCTGAAGCAAGGAATCAAATACTACAAAAATAGCTTTGGGTTGGATAGTAAGATTCTGAACAAAACGTTAAACCTGGGAGCACAATGCCGCCGCATAGGTATTCCGGTTACTACGTTTATGATTGCTTCCGACCCGTACCTTAAGCAGTTTGTTCAGAAGTTTACCCAGGTGAACAACGGAAATGCCTACTACAGCAGTTTGAAAGGACTAGGTCACTTAATCTTTGAAGACTACCGTCGCAATCGCCGGAAAAACTTCAAACAATAATAATTGATGATGAATGATTAATTTCTAGTCATCAGCCATTTAACAGTTTAGCAATTCAATTACAGTACATGAATTACCAAAATATACCCTCCGATAAGCTGACTAAAATACATACACTCGGCGAGTTAAAGGCCAGTGGTTATCAGCTTAAATCAGTAAAGCAAGAGCTACGCGATAATCTCATCCACCGACTTCAAGACAAACAACCCGTTTTTGAAGGAATTTGGGGCTACGAAGAATCGGTTATTCCTGATACGGAACGAGCCATTCTGTCCATGCATAATATTATATTTTTAGGATTGCGGGGGCAGGCAAAAACCAAGATGGCTCGCATGATGGTAGAATTGATGGACGAATATATTCCGATCATTGAGGGAGCCGAATTAAATGATGATCCATTACAACCCCTTTCCCACTACGGTAAAGCCACAGTGAAAGAACACGGCGATAAGACCCCAATTGCTTGGGTACACCGTTCCGAACGCTACACCGAGAAACTAGCTACTCCCGATGTTTCGGTAGCGGACTTGATTGGTGATACTGATCCTATTAAAGCAGCTTCCCTGAAGCTTCCATACTCTGATGAACGAGTAATCCACTACGGACTAGTACCACGCTCGCACCGAGGTATTTTTGTGATTAACGAGTTGCCCGATTTGCAAGCTCGTATTCAGGTAGCTTTGTTTAATATTTTGCAGGAAGGCGATATTCAGATCCGGGGTTTCCGGGTACGGCTACCGCTGGATATTCAGTTTGTATTTACTGCTAATCCCGAAGATTACACTAACCGGGGTAGCATCGTTACGCCGCTTAAAGATCGGATTGATAGCCAAATTATTACCCACTATCCTCACTCTATTGAGATTAGTCGCAAGATTACCGAACAGGAAGCTCACGTGAAGGAACCTCAGGAAAAAATATCGCTTACTAGTTTAGCGAAAGATCTGATTGAGCAAATTGCCTTTGAGGCTCGCGAAAGCGAATACGTTGATGAGAAAAGCGGAATTTCAGCTCGCTTAACTATCTCAGCTTACGAAAACTTGCTAAGCTCCGCTGAGCGCCGGATGCTTATTAACAACGAAAAAAATACCCTTATCCGAGTGTCTGATTTTGTGGGAGTCATCCCATCCATTACTGGGAAAGTAGAGCTGGTATACGAGGGTGAGCAGGAGGGACCGGGCATTGTCGCCCATAACCTAGTCGGTAAAGCCATTCGTACTCAGTTTGTTGAGTATTTTCCGAATCCGGAAGATAAGCGTAAGCAGAAAGAGCGCAATCCGTACCGGAAAATTGTAAACTGGTTTGGTGAAGGCAATGAAGTAGATTTACTCAACGATCTCAGTGATAGTGAATATAAAAAGCTGATAAAGAGCGTACCGGGCTTGCAAGATTTGGTAGAACAGTATCATAAAGGTTTAGGCGAGTCAGAAAAGCTATTTATGATGGAATTTGCGCTACATGGTTTAGCCGAGTATAGTCAGTTAAGTAAAAATCAACTTACATCCGGCACCCAGTTCAAAGACTTACTCAGCAGCATGTTTTCCATGTCGGACTACGAAGAGGAAGACGATGACTAAAGTCAATGAACAATTTGCAGTTAGCAATTAACAATAAATTTCTCCTTCTATAATTGCTTATTGCAATCTGTTCATTGCCAGTTGAAGAGATAATAACAAAAGTCATTGTGCAGTTGATATTAGCGATGGAGTAACTTTTTGTTTTCATTGTTTACTGTACATTGCGGCCGCTACGCGGTTCATTGCTAATTGAAAGGAGGATGTTGTTACAGAAAATTCGCAGGTTAGTAGAGCAGGGCGAAGGTGAAACGATAGAGTTTAAGCGAAAAGTTGCTCACCCCGATAAAATTGTGCGGGAGATTGTGGCCTTTGCTAACACCAATGGCGGGAATCTACTGATTGGCGTAGACGATGACGGAAGCATTCCGGGAATCAAGTTTGCCGAAGAAGAAATCTTTGTGCTAGAGCAAGCCATTCAGCGATGGTGTCGTCCTAAACTGACATACGACCACCAAACGATTCCTATCAATCAAAAACGCTCAGTGGTGCATTATTTCATTCACGAAAGCGATCGTAAACCGCATTTGGTACTAAATAGTGCGTTTGACCACCCGGAGGAAGCAGGCAATAATAAATCAAACAAACAACCGGGCGCCAAAACTGCTGCCCGCAAATCTCAGCGAAAAGGCATTGCTTACGTTCGCTACCAAGATCAGAGTCTGCAAGCCAGTACAGAGATGTGGCAAATTTTGAAACAAGGCCGTCGTGATCGGGACATTCGCTTTACCTACGGCGATAAAGAGCGGCAACTAATGCAGCATCTTGAGCAGCACCGTAAAATCACTTTACAGGAATTTTGTGCCGTCGCTCGCTTACCCCGCCGAGTAGCTTCTCGCACCTTAGTACGCTTGGTACTAGCCAATGTGTTAAGCATTATTCCGAAGGAAAAGGAAGACGTATTCATCCGCAATTTCTCTCATTAATTTTCTATATTTGTTGCCCTCTCTCGAGTAAAATCACCACCCGTAGGTGCCTAAGTAAGTTTAAGTTATTTCTATGCCACGAAGTAAAAAAAATACTACTCCTTCTACTGAGGAAAAGAAAATTTTTGTTCTGGATACCTCAGTAATTCTGTACTCTCACGATTCAATCATGAATTTCGATGAGCACGACGTAGGAATACCCATTACCGTACTGGAGGAATTAGATCAGTTTAAAAAGGGCAGCGATACGCGCAACTTTGAGGCTAGAGAATTTATTCGCCTGCTGGATTCGCTTTCTGAAAAACACACGCTGCAAGATTGGATTCCCCTGAACGGTCGATCCCGTGGAAGCTTCAAAGTGGTGATGAGCAACGAAAGCCAAATCAATGCTGAAGAGGTATTTGACGAGCGCAAACCCGACCACAAAATTCTTAATGCGGCTCTCACCCTGCGCGATGCTTACCCTGATCGTAAGGTTGTGCTAGTAACGAAAGACATCAACCTCCGTTTGAAAGCCAAGTCACTCAACCTGGTAGCTCAGGACTATGAAACCGGAAAGGTAAAGCACGTAGATGACCTAGATCAGGGAACCACGGTGCTAGAGCGGGTAAGTAGCCAGAAAATTTCGGATATGTACAAAGACGGCTCCTGCGAAGTGGAAGATATTCGCGGCCTAAAGGACGTAAAGGCCAACCAGTACTACATTCTAAAAAGCTCGAAGAACTCCGCACTAAGCTACTACAATCCGGAATCTCAGAAGATGGAAAAGGTCGAGAAGCGCACCGCTTACGGCATCCGCCCCAAAAATGCGGAGCAAACCTTTGCCTTGCACGCCATTATGAACCCGAATGTTCGTTTAGCTACCGTTCAAGGCGTAGCCGGTACCGGTAAAACACTCTTAGCACTAGCGGGAGCGCTCGAGCAACGTCGGGAATTCAAGCAAATCTACCTGGCCCGACCTATTGTGCCGTTGAGCAACAAAGACATTGGTTACCTACCGGGCGACATTAAATCGAAGCTCAATCCATATATGGAACCCCTGTGGGACAACCTAAAGTTTATTCAAAACCAGTTCAACGAGAACGATAAAGATTTTACCCGCATTACCGAGATGGTAAGTAGTGAAAAATTGGTGATTACCCCACTAGCCTACATTCGGGGGCGCAGTTTGTCCAATATCTTCTTCATTGTAGATGAAGCGCAGAACCTAACTCCGCATGAGATAAAAACCATTATTACTCGGGCGGGTGAAAACTGCAAAATTGTATTCACCGGCGACATCTACCAAATCGATACTCCCTATCTCG
>CAKZPJ010000119.1 GCA_937138955.1 uncultured Flammeovirgaceae bacterium
GGTTTTTCATGTTGGCGGGAGCCATATTGGTAGGCAGTCGGGGTATCCCGGAAGTATGATCGGAAAGGCTGCCTAGCGTTATGGGCTGATCCCCTATTGCCTGAACTTGGGCTTTTGGGGGCAAATACTGATTGATAGGATGATTGAGTTCCAGATTTCCAGCCAGTACTTGCTGGGCTAGAAGAATAGCCGTAAAAACTTTAGTAACTGAGCCTATCTCATAAATTGTATGTTTATCAACTAGCTTCCCCTCGGCCTGCGTTTGTCCAAAATTATAAAAATGAGTACCGTCATTATCTACAATGCCAATAGCAATGCTAGGATTTACGTTATGATCAACTCGCCTCTCAATACTTTGAATCAGCTCCTCAGATAAATGTTCTGACTGACAAAAGGCGTTAAGAATTAACGTGAAAAATAAGCTGGTAAGGATTAAAAGAATTTTGTATCGTTTCATTTGCTGTTAGGTTACGGTTTTTAAAGTATCAACACGATCTTACAAGAATGTAGCATTAGTTATCAGTCAGGCCTTGGTACAGCTTCGTAGTCCAGATAAAATCGCCCAGTATCTTATTAAATGCTTCGGGATTATCCAGGTTGGCAAAGTGCCCGGCGTTCGTGATGGTTTTTAATTGGAAATCACCTCGTTGTTCAAATGCTTGCACCGTACTACTTAGCTCTTTATTAATTTCTACATCTTGGTCTCCTTTAATAATCATAGCGGGTGCAGTAGAATCTTTGACTACATCTAGGTAGTCAAAATTGGCAAGTACCGGAATGGTATTTAGTATGGTTGATTTAGGGGCTTGAGCCATCATCTTTTTAATAGTGCTTTTAGCGTGCTTGGTCCTTCCCGAAAGGCTGGATAAGTAAGCTAGTGCGTTAGAACTCATCAACTGATACGTAAAGCGCAGGATTTTTATCGTAAATTCAGATTTTTGCAGTTGCGCCGTAGTACCGAAGGTAGTGAATGAACTAACCCGATCCGGGTGCGACTTAAGTAATTCATAACCCACATTTCCTCCCATAGAGTTGCCTACGTAGTGTACCCTTTCTATTGCCAGCGCATCCAGTAAATCTATAATGTCTTCGCCCATTTTACCCAAAGCGAAGTCGGCCGGACTAGATGGCTGAAGTACCGTTGAGTTTCCGTAGCCTCTTAGATTAACCGATAGTACCATTAAGTCTTTGCTGAAGTAGTCGTGTTGTTTTTCAAATTGACGATAATTAGCGCCTAATCCGTGTACAAATAAGAGGGTCTCACTATTTCCTTCGCCCGTAATTCGGTATTCTATCATCAGGTTGTCGGTTTATGGATAGATGCTCTACTATTTTATCCACGCTAGCGAATTATCTTCTAGCTGCTTGAAAGGGTCATCTTCTTTCAAATATGCGTTCAGGAAATTAACAATCACCTCAGCACGTAAGCGGTGCCCTTGCTGCTTATCGTACCCCTGGGTGGTCATCATCGGAATCATGAACGGAACATCCGTAAAGTCAATGTGGCCCGCGTGCTTGAATCGTAGCCAAAAGGCATCGTCTTGTCGTATATCAAACAGTTGCGTGACCCGTTCCAACTCGTACTTCTTTACCGCCCGGTAGAGATTTGCGTCGGGCAGCCCTTTTTCTTCCAGCAACTCATCCGATAGATCGGGAGAATAAGAGCTTAGGTACAAAATTGGATTCTTTAGCTTAGTGATCATATTAGGATCAACTGGCCCGTCCATATTAATCACCGCCTTGGCTGGAGTAGCGCTGACACTCGCGTTGATGGAGGTAGTACCTCCCAAAGAATGCCCGATATACGCTATATTCTCAAAATCTATATACTGGGTCAGTGGAAAGGAATTTGATTGGATTTCTTTCAGTACGTAGATGATGTCTTCTACCTGATTGGGTACCGTTCTTTCTACCAACTGATTGATAAATTTCTTCTGGGCTTCAACGGTTAGCGTAGTGGCATCTTCCATCGTTAACCCGTAATATTCCAGAGAAAAATCGTAATCAATAGCCATTACCATATACCCCTGAGCCGCTATCGCTTGTAATAGTGCCGTATTGTCAATATTCGTGCTTGACCCGCCGTGCGAATAGACCACTAACGGAAGCTCCCCCGTTTTTTCGGATACGTTGCTTTTCTCAACCGCTCCGGTTTCCACTAGTCCTAAATGACCAAATATAAAGCCGGGCATTCCCATAAGCCCGTCTAGTGACTCCGATGGATTGCGAGCGTACTTATCCTTTACTTCACCCGGCGAATCAGTAGGATACCAAAACTTAATAGCCAGTTTTCTATTACCTCTACTGCTATCAGTTACGGTAAGGAAGTCAGTACCTACGCTAACATCAGACAATATTTCCGGAAGCTTAAAAACCGGTAGTAGCGCACTCACGATTCCGGATACCGAAACGAGCAATAAGGCGAGAATGATTAAGCTATTGCGTAGCCACTTTCGTTTTACGCGGATATTGGCAAAAAGCAAAATTGCTGCTACTCCACTGATGATATACACTAGGGCCATCTGCCACCGAAAACCTTCCAATACGAAATGAAGCCCCAGCGTAAGAAGTGCTCCGCCTGAAAGCATTCTCTGTAATCTGTTGCTGTCTTTTTTGAAAGTTGCCAAGAGCAACAAAACCGTGAGTATTATTAATAGTATTTCAAAGAGTCTCATATTATCTTCTATCTGTCTTTACTATTTCTGGATTGTATTTGATTCCCCCGAATCCGTATAAAAATATGGTACGAGAGTAGCGAAATACGATTGGCAACAGCAGTAGTACCACCGCCGGAACTGTGGTAATGTAGATGATAAGTTGAGGGTCGCCGAAAAAATTGTATAAAATAAAAGCCGTTCCTAATAGAATCGCCATCGTCATGGCGTAGCTGACGTACATTGCTCCAACGAAAAAACCAGGTTCCTGCTCATACTGCAATCCGCAGTTAGGGCAACTTTTGTGAGTTGCTGTAAACTTGATTGGCTTCTGAAGGAAAGGGTAGCGAAAAATATTTCCCTCGCGGCAACGAGGGCACTTATGATGGAGAATGGCGTATCCGGTAGTATTGTTCTTCTGTATTGTAGTGTCCGAGAGCGATGGGTTTCGCTGATCTTGATTAGGTGGCTTGTTGCTCATAATTTTTAAGGTTTTGATGCAAGAGAAGGTAAAATCCTGCAAAGGTTATCTATCGAAAATATGTGGATATTGGCACTAAGTGCGCTAGTAGTCAATTTTTAGGGAACCGTTAAGGAGCTACTACGTGCAAACCGACCTGCGCGAACTGCTTCTACGACCAGATGAAAATTTCTCATCGTACCTATTCATATCTAAATTCTTTAATGATCGTTCGAACTGCCGATAATACGCCT
>CAKZPJ010000120.1 GCA_937138955.1 uncultured Flammeovirgaceae bacterium
CTGTGCAGAAATTATTTACTGGTTCTACTATTGCGCGGTTATACCAGCTCCGATCAAAAAACACAATCTCACCTGGCTTAGGCAACTGATTGATGTATCGTTGAAAAAACCACTGCTTCCGTTCATCGTCGGTAGGTATATTCAGGGCTACTATTCTGAAATGCCGGGGATTGATGTATTCGGTGACTCTGCGAATCGCTCCGCCTTTTCCGGCAGCATCCCTTCCTTCAAAGATGATAACCACCTTTTTATCATTTTCTATTACCCAGTTTTGCAGCTTTATTAACTCTTCTTGTTTCTTTTTAAGCTCAACTCGGTAGGCTGCCTCTTCTAAAGACTTGGTAAGGTTAACTTTTTTACTTCTTAGCAGTGCGTACAACCCCTCTTTAGAGTTTAGGAGTGCCAACTCTTTTTCGGTTATTTCTGGTTTGCTCATGGCTAATTTCTATAAATTAATATGAAAGGCACTTCGGTGATACCGGATAATGACATTAGGATCAGGAAACAGAGGAATTTTTGAATCGCCCTTTCCTTTATAGTCAAACTGCGACAGTAGGTATCGCATACTCTCGAGCCTAGCCCTTTTCTTGCTATTGGTCTTCACGATGATCCACGGACTAAAGTTAGTATGCGTTTTACTGAACATTTGCTCTTTGTAGTGGGTATAATCATCCCACAGCTCTTGCCCTTTCATATCTACCGGACTGAACTTCCAACGCTTCAAGGGGTTATTTAAGCGATCATCAAACCTTTTCTTCTGTTCATCCTTAGTAATGGAAAACCAGAATTTTATGATTTTCAGATTATCTTCGTAGAGTAGATGCTCAAACTCCGGTACCTGCTCAATAAATTTATCATACTGTTCTTGGGTACAAAAGTCCATTACCGGTTCTACCACCGCCCGATTGTACCAACTCCGATCAAAAAATACAATCTCACCCGGATTGGGCAGCACTTTGATGTATCGTCGAAAATACCACTGGCCACGCTCAACTTCGGTGGGTTTAGTCAGGGCTACTACCCGGGATGTACGGGGATTGAGATGTTCTTTGAACCGCTTGATGGAACCGCCCTTTCCGGCAGCGTCGCGTCCTTCAAATATTACGGCTACCCGCATTTTATGCTGAGCAATCCACTTCTGAAGATCCACTATCTCAGATTGTAGCTTAGCAAGCTCGGCTTCGTATCGTAGTTTTTTTAGCGTCTTTTTTACAGGAACACCCGCCTGTTTGGCAATAGCAATGAGGTCGTCTCGGGTCTCAGCTTCTAATAAGTGCTCAGCGTTAAAATTCATAGGTTAGTTTTATATTGCTTACTACCCCAAACCAAAGAACTACACTTGGTATGGGTTTGCAATATAACAATTACTTTTCTTGACTATCCACAGCAAAAATGGCAAATGCTACTTTCTTCAGATAGCTCTTACTGTATCTTATCCCTAAGCTAAATCCACTTTCCAAATACTATTTTTACACCAAAGTGACTTCCCCACGTATTGTTTGAATTGTCGTAAATAAAATAGGTGCCGCCTAATTGCAGTCCAAAAGACAATGCGAACCTATTATCAAATAATAAGTTGTATCCCGGCTCGAGCCAAGCTCCAATATTACTATGACTTGCACTGCTATTTCGGGTTATGCTTATGATCGGTGCCAAAAAAAATCCTCTCGAAAGGTCAGTTTTAGACTCTTTTTGTTTTAGAAAAATTGGGATTGCAGTTTCCAGACCGAAATGGCTTATTTTATCGGCTCCATTCCTAATTCCGTAGTTGAATATACTCGTAGCTCGAAAATCAACTCTTCTGCTAATTGACACTTGATACACCACCGGTAGAATATTTATGTCTAGTTCTCCTAAGTCGTAATAAGGCTCAACGGTTATGCTTGGGGATAAACCAATAAAATGAGACCGCCTTTCAGTTTGTCCAAACAAACTACCTACCGCCACTATGAAAACGAATGCTAAAGTAGATATTTTTCTTTGATCCATAACTTTGCTAAAAAGCCTCGCCAATCGTTAAGTAGTAGCCACTCGTTCCTTGACCAAAACCGGCGTCAAAACGGACATTAATCTTTTTTTCGGGATCAAGGGTGAAGCGCAATCCGGCTCCGCCCGCTAGTAAAAAGTTATTTAAGGAAAAGTCAGCTATTTGAGGAGCCACTCCGCCGTAGCCAAGGAATGCCACTGCCCCGATTCGCCAGAATAGTGGACTCCGGTAAGCCACTTGGCCCAACAGCAAACTCTTATCGCGGAATCGGCCTTCAAAGTAGCCACGCAGCTTTCTACTACCTCCTAATGCGGCTAGCAAATGAAAGGGCGGTTCGCCTCGCTGAAATACTCCGAAGCCATTCAGAGCAATTACATGTTCCCAAGGAGTAGTGAAATAGGTACTGGCATCTACGGAGAAGGTAGTATAGCTGAAATCACTGCCTGTCCAGGAATTATCGTGCTGAAGAGAGGTCTCTACGTACCAGCCTCGCCCCGGAAAAAATACATTATCCCGAGAATCATAGATTGAGACTATGCCTGGGCTAGAATTGAGTCCACCTTGACTGCCCGTAATGTCTGCATTAGCCAGTAACCCCTCAGAGTCAATTTTCGTGATTTTGTAGCTCTCAAACCAGTAGCGCAATCCAATGAATAAATCAGAATGAACCCGCCGTAGCCAGTTGAGTCGAACACGAGGAAAGTTCACCTCATAAAATTCTTGAGCATCTAATGGGGCAGGGTTGCCGATACCGTAGAATTGGTACACGTATTGGTAATAGCCTATCTCCCCGAAGCTATAGTAGCGGTTCTGATCCCACCGTATCTGAAACGGAGTATATAGCAACAGTTGTTTTTGCAACGTATACACGGCTACTGCCTGAATTTGCGAGTCTGCCGTATCACCCGGAATGCGAAAGGCATAAATTCCCGCTGCCCCAAAACCCCAACTCGTTTCAGGAGTGAAAAACGCAACGGGTAAGGCAAACGCCCGGTTTTTGAGACTATCTTGATCAACAGAGTCAGTAGGTTGGGCTGATAAAGTATGTCCAAAAACTACCCCTACCAGCAGTACTTTTGCTATCAATAATATCCTCACTTCCGCATTCTTTTAAAGAAAGACTGAAGTAGATCGCCACAGTCGGCAGCCAGAACTCCAGAAGTTACAAATGTTTTCTTGTGAGGAATATCGTGATGATAGCAGGTATAGCCTTTTTTCTCATCGGATGCTCCGTACACTAGTCCACCAATTTGCGACCAGTGAATAGCTCCGGCACACATCACGCAGGGTTCGAGGGTGACAAAAAGGGTACATTCGGGCAGATACTTGGCACCAAAGTAATCAAAAGCAGCCGTAAGCGCGAGCATCTCCGCATGAGCGGTGGGATCATTAAGCTTTTCAGTCTGATTATACGCTCGAGCAATAATTCGGTGGTTGGCGACTACAATAGCCCCAACGGGAATTTCGCCTTCCTCGTAGGCTTGCTCCGCCAATTGCAGAGCCTGCTGCATATATTCTTCGGGACTGCGTTCTTCTAGCAAATTTATTGATTTAGTTATTAGTCCACCCCGCCCCGGAATTTATCTGGGGCTGTCCGGGGTCTACAGTCCACCGATTCTAAGTCTTAGAAGCTGTTTTAGTTAGCTTTTTCGGGCTACAAACGCTCGGCGGTCCGAATCGTTACTTTTTTAGTCCGTAGCTCTAGCTACGCCCTTCAAAAGTGCCTTGTTTCGCTCCAAAATTCGCTGTTTTCACCCTCGAACTAATAACTGAAACAGCTTCTTAGTCTTCTAGCTTAGTAAGCAATGCTATCCAATTGTCGCCTTCGGGCGGAGCGAGTACCATCTTCGCCCCATCCTCTATTTCCGTAGCTTCAGCCCATTCGGAAGTTAATACATTCAACCAGCGAATGGTTCCGGCTACTTTCATTTCACTTAAGTCGAGCACAACCTCTCCGCCTTTCGGAAAGTAAACTGTGTAGACTTCACCAGCAATTGCCCGCGCATAAGCTTCGTTTTCGTCTCGATCATCTAGTAGTTGCATAGCGGGCGTGGCCGAGAAATGATCATAGGCATCGGTGAGCTCGTGCATACTTTGAATGACTACCTGGGCAGTGTTGCTTAACCCCAATCCAGAGGGTGGACGATGGAAGCGGGTCGATGCAGTTCCCAGCAGTACATTACGCACAAACCGCTCAATGGAATCCTGGTTGTCG
>CAKZPJ010000121.1 GCA_937138955.1 uncultured Flammeovirgaceae bacterium
AAAGTAGGCGAGGTCCTCAAATTCTTCTTTTTCGTATTTTTCCAGTGCTAGCTCACCTATCCAATGGGCCGAGGGCTGTATTCCATCAATGAAGTTGGCATTGGAGTGATGCTGCAATAGTGGTTGGCATTTGTTGCTTCCGTTACCAAAAAAGATAATCGAGTGTTGATCTAACTCAGCCTGAAATGATTTTTCATCTATAATTAGGGGTTGGGTTTCTTTAACTAATGTACCAATATTATCCTGCAATAAGCAGTATACTTCCATCCGGCGGGCATCGAGCATGGGGCACAACCAGCTTTTGGACAAGTTATACTTCTGTACTCCTCGAGCCATGGCTTCCAAAGTATTGACAGCAATCACCGGAATATCCAGTGCGTAGCCGATACCTTTCACAGCGGAAACCCCAATGCGTAACCCAGTGTAGGAGCCTGGTCCAACTGATACGGCTACGGCATCCAATTGATCACTCGCTACTTCACAGTGTTGCAGCAGATTATCGATCATCACGTGCAATAGTGACGAATGCGATTTATCCAAATGTGCTTCTTGCAGACCAAGCAATGTTTTGTCTTGATGTAAGGCTACTGAGCAGGTTTTAGTCGCAGTTTCTATACTGAGAATTATAGACATAATTTTTAATGAATGATGCCAACGTAGCGCGGATTAGTGAGTAATGAATGGCGTAAAAAACAATTTATTAGCCATTTGTCATCAATGATTAATCACTAACTTTTGATAATCAACAAAATCATCAACAACTTTGATCATTCGTCATTATTCATCACATAGGCAAAGATATGAAAACCACCGAAGAGCTGTATACGATATTTATAAACTGCGGTAAAGTGTCTACTGATACCCGAAAGATTGAGCCGGGTAGTATGTTCTTCGCTCTGAAGGGAGCCAACTTCAATGGAAATCAGTTTGCTGCTGACGCGCTAGAGAAAGGTGCAGCTTACGCGGTGATTGACGAAGCTGAGTTTCAGCAGGGTGAACAATTTCTGCTGGTAGATGATGTGCTGATTGCTTTGCAAGAAGTAGCTCATCACCACCGGGTACAACTAAATATTCCGGTAATTGGTATTAACGGAACCAATGGAAAAACGACTACCAAAGAGCTACTTTATACGGTGCTCAGCCAGAAGTACCAAACCCTGGCTACCCAAGGAAATCTCAACAACCACATTGGTGTCCCACTCACGCTGCTAGAAATGACGGCGGATACGGAGATTGCCATTATCGAACTAGGAGCCAATGCGGTAGGCGAAATTGCTGCTCTCTGCCAGATCGCCCATCCTACCTACGGACTGACTACTAACATTGGCAAAGCCCACATGGAAGGTTTTGGCGGGCTAGAAGGAGCTATTCGGGGCGAAAGCGAGCAATATGATTATATGCGAAAAACTAACGGTACGGTATTTATCAACTCTCAAAACCCGATGCTGAGCAATATGGCCAAACGGTTTGAACAGCCGTATCTTTATCCAGCTACCAATGACTACTTTCATTGTGAGTTTATCTCGGCTGATCCATTTGTGCGTTATCATCACGAAAATGGACAGGAAGTAGAAACTCAGTTGTTGGGTGGGTATAATTTTGAAAATATTGCTGCTGCCTTGTGCATTGGAAAATTCTTTAATGTACCTGCCGAACAAGCCAATCAAGCGGTAGCCAATTATCAACCATCCAACCAACGTTCGCAGATTGTAAAGAAGGGCAGCAACACCATTATTTTGGATGCCTACAATGCGAACCCTGATTCTATGCAAGCAGCTATTGAGAATCTGAAAGCTATGCAGGCAGACCAAAAAGTAGCTATTTTGGGCGATATGTACGAATTGGGCGAAGACAGCCCGCAGGAACACCGCGCTATTGGTGAGCAACTAGCCTCTGCCGACTTCACTCAAGTACTGCTGTGCGGCGAACTAATGAAAGATGCGGCCAATGTCTATTCAGCAGCGCACTACTTTCCGCAAAAAGCTGACTTAGAAACCTTTCTAAAAGAAAACTCCATTCAAGAAAGTACTATACTGCTAAAAGCTTCCCGGGGCATTGCGCTAGAGACTTTGGTGGATTTATTTTAAGCATGGCAAACGATTACAGCCAAATTATTCGGGAATATATTGAAGCAAATACATTATCTTTAGGGAAAAAGGAGTTATGAAATTTACTGCCATAATAGAACAGGATGCCCAGGGCTGGTACGTTGGTCAGGTAGAAGAACTTCCGGCAGCTATCTCTCAGGGTAAAAGTGTAGAAGAAGTCAAAGCGAATTTACTAGATGCGTTGCAGTTGCTGTTAGAAGTGAACCGAGAAGCTACTGAGAAAGCCTATTCAGGCAAACAAGTCATTCGTAAAGAGCTTGAAATTGCTTCATGAAACGAAATAAGCTTCTTAAGCATTTACGTAAGCATGGTTGTGTGTTGCTACGCGAAGGAGCTAATCATGCTATTTATCAAAATCCTGCTAATGGTCAACAATCAGCGGTAGGCCGCCATAGAGAGCTATCAGACTTATTGTATAAAAAGTTTGTCAGCAATTACGCATTCCGCCCTTCAAATAAACTTTAGCTCACTCAATTCAGTTTATGAATACTACCCACATCCTTTCTTTCCTTAATGACTTGCAGGCTAACAACGAAAAAGCTTGGATGGATGAGCACCGCGCCCGCTACCAAACCGCCCGTCAGCATTTTATTGATCTGGTGGGTCATATTTTGGGTGAACTCAGCATTAACGATGAAAGCCTACGGGGGCTGAACCCTAAAGAATGTATTTTTCGTATCAACCGCGATATTCGCTTTTCTAAAAACAAGTCGCCGTACAAAAACAATTTGGGGGCAGCCATGGCTGAAGGTGGAAAAAAGACCGATCAGGCATTGTACTATCTGCATCTTCAGCCTAACAACGAATCCTTTATTGCCGGAGGTATCTATCAGCCCCCTTCCCCTATACTGGCTAAAGTGCGACAGGAGATTGACTATAATGCGAGCGAACTAAAAACCATTACGGATGCTCCTGAATTTAAGCAAAACTTTGGTGAGATTCAGGGCGATACACTCAAGCGAGCCCCCAAAGGCTACGAACCCGATCATCCTAATATTGAATTGCTCAAGCTGAAGAGTTATATAGTGATGCAGAAGCTCACTGATAAGCAAGTAACCAACCAGCAATTTCCGACCAAAGCTGTACAAGTATTCCAAAGTATGCAGCCTTTCTTAGGTTACCTGAATATAGCAGTAAGCTAGTTTGTGAGGTTCATGTTTTCAGGCCTTCTTGGAATAATGTTCGTGTGTTTAGGTAAATTCAGCAACTTGAGCACATAAACACTTTTTTATGACTACCCACCAACTTACCGAAGAATTTGAACAGTGTCGTACGCAGCTTCGGTCGTATCTACTTCGCATGACGACTAGTGCTGAAGATGCCGACGATCTGGTACAGGAAACTTATCTCAAGGCTCATAATAATCTAGATACCTTTCGGGGAGAATCTTCTTTGAAAACCTGGCTATTCACTATTGGCTCTAATTTAGCCCGTGACCAACTTAGGGCAAAGAAGCGTTGGCCAGAAGAAGTAACGGATATTTGCCGAGATGCTGCCCTACACAACCCTGCCTTTCTTAAGGAAATGATGCACATTCGCCTAAATTCTCCGCAGGGCAAGTTAGAGATCAAAGAACATATTACCTTTTGCTTCACCTGCGTGGCTAAGTCTCTACCCTTAGAACAGCAACTGGCCTTGTTACTAAAAGAGGTTTATGCCTTTAAGGTGAAAGAGATAAATAAGATTATGAGCACAACCGAGGCAATGGTGAAGTATCATCTGCACACGGCCCGTAGTAAGATGATTGAGATATTCGACCGTCGCTGCTCCTTAATCAATAAAGAAGGCGTTTGCCGTGCCGTTTTCGCTAATGGTCAGTACCGTTTCCTCATCGGAAAGCTTCAACTTATGCTTGATTATGAAAGTACCGATCATGATTCGGGGGTTGATTGCCTTGGCCCCTAACTTATCACTAAAACGCTTGGCGTAGATCCTTTCTATCTTATCCTAAGGCAACAGAAAAGATAATTGTATCCAACGATTATCGGGATTGAGTTTGAGTTGGTAAAGTGAGGTAAAAGCATCAATTTGCGCTTGGTATTGGGAAGCGTACTGTATCATATGCAAGGTTTATCATCAAATGCAGAAATTACCCTTGCATTTTGTAAGATTATATCAAGAGGAAATGAGCCTCAATTCTTCTCAAATACGTTTTTTTCTAATCTGAGGGTGCCCTACTTAGCTTCACTGGTCTATTAGGAGTGTTGTTACAGGCTAAAGATGCAAACCTTTTACCCGAACTGAAACCTACTATAGATCAGCTAGAGACTGAAGCAAACTTCTACCTAAGTCAATCGGTTCGTGACCATACATTGGCTCTCGCTGATGAATACTAATTGACTAGAATTCACTGTTTAGATTAGGAATAGCAGTGGAGAATCAATCTTTTTATACCCTAGAGGTTTGTAGTACATCCTAAAGTATGTTGTCATTACGTATTACTCATGCCCGATAGGACACCAAGCTGCCGGATGCATATAATCTAATCCACCTTGCCCAATCGGCGAACCATCAGGGGGGCTTAGCGCATCGGGTAACGATATGTCTTCGGGGTTATTCTCGAACTGAGTGATCTGCCGTAACAAGAAAGCTTGATGAGCTTGCTCCGAAGCATCAGATACGTTACCCTGGCTGGATAAAAGCTGTTTGATATCATTTACTCGTAGGATAGCCATTGCCCTAGCTTGTCCAGAAGCATTTTCATTACTGGATAATTGAATCAAATGGCTAAGCAGCAGCCGTTCTACTAAGCGTTGTAACTCACCTTCGTAGCCCCGGGGTTGGTAGGAGGCATTAAAGGTTTTCTGGATCAACTCATTGGTTAGGTCAGCAAAGCTAGGAACGCCACTCTCGCGGGAGGCGTAGTCAATCATACGGGTGGCTCGCTC
>CAKZPJ010000122.1 GCA_937138955.1 uncultured Flammeovirgaceae bacterium
CAGCGATACGGCGTTTGCTGAAGACATCCAACAATCGGTAGACGAAATTCAGACCGGTATCAGTCTATTTAACCAGAACATGGAAGCTCTCCGGCATAACTTCCTGCTGCGTCGCTACTTTAAAAAGCAGGCCAAGCGAGCAGAGAAGTAGAATCTCATCAGAAACTGTAAGTAGCCAAATGATTTAACTAAGAAGCTGTTGCAGTCCAAAAGATAGTGTTTACGGGCTGAAGAAACTAACTGAAATAGCTTCTAAGATTGAGGTGGTAGAATGACATTCGTCATCCCAAAAGAACTAGGTAGCTACTACCTTTAGATATGTTTTACAAAAACCCTATAAGTGATGGCAGTGCATTATTTTGACAAGTACGCTCAGGCGGGTAACCAATTACTAGCCCAACTATCCCAAGAGATCGGCGAGACAAAAAATATCAAGAAAACCGAACGCATTCTGAAGACTGTACTCCATACGCTCCGCGACCGATTGACGATGGAAGAGTCGTTCCAGTTGATGGCGCAATTTCCTCTGTTTTTAAAAGGGGTCTACGCTTCGGAGTGGAAGTACCGGAATCAGCCCATGAGAATTCGCCACGTTGGAGAGTTTATAGCCCAGCTTTCTCTGCGGGATCAGTCGGCGGACAATGACTTTGTGAACACTGAGCGGGCTACGTTCCTCGTACAGAAAGTATTTAAAGTGGTAGGGCAGTACGGCTCGGCCGGTGAATGGAACGATATTCTGGATAACCTGCCTAAAGAGCTTCACACTTTGGTGTCCCCGGCTTTGACCGCTCGGGAGGAGTAAGCCTCTTCTTACTAAATACGCTAAAATGCGAAGAATACTGGAAGGTCGTGTACTAGGCAAAAGAGTTTGCCCAGATGAGCTAGGGCGTGTTGACATATAAATCTAAACGGTATTTTCGGTGCTTTTTACGCCCGCTCTGCGTTGTTTTCGTTGACCGATGTCCCGCATCGCTCGCCTCAAACATCGCACCACGATGGCCTTGATCGGACAAAAAACACCCTCGAAACCCCTCGTTAATCTAAATGTCAACATACCCTAGTACCCGTTGATGTAACTCGCTAAAATTTGTAGAGAAACCTAATGTGCGAATTGGGACGAAAATTATCGATATGGTCGGGGTAGTAGTTACCAAGCAGATTGCATATTTACTAAGGGTTACCAAGCTTCTACTGTTCCTAGTATCTTGAGAATAGCTCATTACTTATTACCTTCCGACGAATTCTATGACCAATAGTCTGTGTTGGTGATTGTACCTTCGTTGAGGAGTTCATCATATCAGCAGTAAGGAGGTTACTAAATTTCTGGAGCGTTTCTCCCTCGTTATTCAGTAGACTTTGGGTTACGTACAAGGCGTATTCCTGCTCCAAGGCTTGAAAATAAAGGGCGGTAATCCGGTAACTTCCTAGCTTGTACTCGTACAGCATAATCAGGGTTTGAAGAATAATTCCATCCCGAGTGAATGGGTCAAGCTCACCTTCTAATCGTTGTAAGCCTTCGTATATGATACCATTGGTAGCCTCGGGGTACCCCGGTTGGGTAACCTCATTCATAGAAAACAGTAAGCTTTCCAATGAATTTAGTCGGTCGTGGGTGTTCTCACAGGCCGATAGTATGGCTTGCTTCACTCGCTCATCCGTAGCTTTATGGGCAAATACTTGGAGGTAGGTTTGACCCTGTCGCTCTACTTTATGCTGTAATTGCAAGCGTTGAATCGCAAATTCGCGATAATGACAAAGTGGGTTCATAACATTAAGTCTAAGTTATTTTCTCAAGATAGTATCACAATTCTTTCCTAGCGATGACTTACATCATTATTTCCAATGATCACAATAGCTATTTTTATAGTTCTCTCTTATCTTATTAAATTTACCAATTGAACGATTATGAAAAATACCACACTAGTTATCGGTATTGGAAATCGTTACCGCTGTGATGATGCGTTAGGCTGCCTGGTGGCGGATGAACTTAGAAAGCATGATCAGGAAGGTATTGAGGTAGTGGAACATAATGGACAGGCAGCTTCGCTGATGGAGCAATGGCAGGGGTACTCCAGGGTTATCATAGTGGATTTAGTAGTATCCGAGGCTGCTTCGGACACTATTCACCGGATTAATTTGCGCAAACAATTTCTTCCCACTAATTTTTGTGCGTACTCTACTCATGGTATTGGCGTAGCGGAGGCAATAGAGTTGGCTCGGGTGCTAGGGGTGCTACCGCCTCATATTATTCTTTTAGGAATAGAAGGAAAATGGTTTACGGCTAGTGAACGACTCTCAACTTGGCTAAAGCAGGCGGCTAAAATCTTAGCGGATCGCATTTTAGATGAAATATTGGAAGGCAAAAGCTATAAATGACTTTCCCTAAATATCAGCCATATTTTACCATCTAATTCTAATATTTTCTCGTGTATCTTATCGATATTCAGGCAAGGTGAGCGGCACCTCAGTACGTAAAAACCGTAGGGTTACGCTTAATCTGAGAAATCATGCTAGTGTCTTGAGCTACCGTTACCCCTTCCAGCAAATCGCTTGGCTGAATCTCATGAGCTTCCATACAGTGCGGGCAGGCAATCACCTGCCCCCCGTCAGCAATAATGCTCTGTAGAACTGAGTGGAGGTTCTCTTCGCGAAATGAAATCGTATCGGCATCCGCTGCCATCAGTGTTACTCCGTGCACATTTAGAAAGATAGTTATTGATATACCGTTTTTTAAAGCGTTTTGTCCCAAATGTAACCCCATCAAGCCAGAGTGCGGATCAACAGTCGCATCACTGGTTAAGCTAATGATAAGCTCCGATGGAGTATCAGTAGTTGCTGGCATACTGGTAGCTGGATGTTGCTGACAAGCAGTTATGGTTGAGCCTAGTAATATGGTTAGAATAATTACCAAAATTTTCATGGTACAGATCGGGTTAGTAGTGGACTAATATAACTCCTAGCAATAGTAAGAGAACGGACGATAACCTCCGATGACTAAGATCATCGCATCCGGTAATCCAAATCATCGGTCAAAAATGATAAGGAGTATACTTTTGCTACCGTAGA
Organism: uncultured Flammeovirgaceae bacterium; assembly: GCA_937138955.1. Lineage (GTDB taxonomy): Bacteria > Bacteroidota > Bacteroidia > Cytophagales > Cyclobacteriaceae > Tunicatimonas. The sequence goes on from CAKZPJ010000122.1 coordinate 3,067, forward strand.
TTGATGTTCAACCTTAAAAATTTAGTACCATGACTCAATTAATGAAACCTTCCGGATTATTAAGCAACATTCCTTCGTTGTTGTCGGACTTTTTTGATGACGACCGGTTTAGCCTCGATACTCGCTGGCTAGCTAGAGTTCCTGCCGCCAACGTAAAGGAAAAAGATGATGCCTTCTATATTGACTTAGCTGTGCCGGGTATGCAGAAAGAAGATTTTCAAGTCAAAGTAGAAAATCATACGCTAATGATTAGCTCCGAGAAAAAAGAAGAGAATACGGAGGAAAAAGAAGAATATACCCGTCAGGAATTTAGCTATCATTCGTTCCGGCGTTCTTTTGCCCTGCCCGAAACGGTAAAAGCCGATGAGATTCAGGCCAAATATGATGATGGTGTACTGAGAGTAACGATTCCTAAAAAGGAAGAAGCCAAACAAGCGCCTCGAAAAGAGATTGCAATTGACTAATCTCTCAGAAGTAACGTTTCTTTAACCCTTAATTTTTTAGTTATGAAGACGATAAACGATGCCACGTTGCAGGAAAACGTGATGGATGAAATAGAATGGCGTACCACACTCAAACCCGCTGAGATTGGGGTGAGTGTAAAAGATGGAGTTGTCACTTTGTCCGGTTCCGTGAATTCCTACGGTAAGAAGCGGTCGGCGGAGCTGGCGGCTGAGAAAGTGGAAGGTGTG